>JAUIFT010000023.1 GCA_030430345.1 Calditrichia bacterium
TGACGGTATGATTATATTTCCAAATCGAATTTTGATTCATAAATCACTAAGTTAATGGTATGAATATTCGTAATTACTTTCTAATCCAATGTGGTGTTTAAGGAGGATATATGTCTCAGAAACATGTTTATTTTTTCGGCGGCAATAAAGCCGATGGAAAATCGGAAATGAAAAATTTGCTGGGTGGTAAAGGAGCAAACCTGGCAGAGATGGTAAATCTTGGTATTCCGGTACCGGCAGGTTTTACCATTTCTACCGATGTATGTACTCACTATTATGATAATGATGAAAATTATCCGGAAGGTCTTAAAGAAGAAGTTTTAGAAGCCTTACGGAAAGTTGAAGCCGAAATGGGTGCGACCTTCGGCGATGTTGACAATCCCCTGTTAGTTTCTGTTCGTTCCGGCGCCCGTGTTTCCATGCCCGGCATGATGGATACGGTATTGAACCTTGGCTTGAACGATACAACTGTTCAGGGAATTATTGCCAAAACCGATAATCCCCGTTTTGCTTATGACTCCTATCGTCGTTTTGTGGCAATGTATGGCGATGTGGTTTTGGGCGTCGGCGCTGCGACCCATGATGACATTGATCCTTTCGAAGAAATTCTCGAAGAGAAGAAAAAAGCCCGCGGCGTCAAAAATGATACCGAACTGACCGCCGATGATTTGAAAGAAATCGTTGGCGAATTTAAAGCTGTTATTAAAAAACGGTTGGGCGTGGAATTCCCGGAAGATCCGATGGACCAGCTCTGGGGCGCGGTTGGCGCGGTTTTCGGCTCCTGGCATAATGATCGTGCGATTGTTTATCGCCAGATCAACAACATCCCCGGCGAGTGGGGAACAGCAGTAAACGTGCAGAGCATGGTTTACGGTAATATGGGTGAAAATAGTGGTACTGGCGTTGCCTTTACCCGCGACCCCGCCACTGGTGAAAAAGTACTCTATGGTGAGTATCTGATCAATGCCCAGGGCGAAGACGTTGTAGCCGGCACCAGAACGCCGGAACCGATTGCCCGCCTGAAAGATGATATGCCGGCAGTCTTCCAGGAATTTGCCGATATCTGTAATCGCCTGGAAAATCACTACCGGGATATGCTTGATGTCGAATTTACCATTCAGGACGGCCGTCTGTGGATGCTGCAAACCCGAGTTGGTAAGCGTACCGGTGCTGCGGCATTCCGAATTGCTGTGGAGCAGGTAGAAGAAAAATTAATCAATAAAGATGAAGCGCTGATGCGCTTGCAGCCAGAACAGTTGAACCAGCTGCTCCGCCCGATTTTTGATCCCGATCAGAAAGCGCATGCCATCGAAGACGGTAGCCTGTTGACCAAAGGGTTGAATGCTGGTCCTGGTGCTGCCAGTGGCCGCGTTGTTTTTAACGCTGCCGATGCCGTAAGCTGGGCAGCCAAAGGCGAAAGAGTACTCTTGGTGCGCGTAGAAACTTCCCCGGAAGATATTAAAGGGATGCATGCCGCTGACGGTATTTTGACGGCGCGCGGAGGAATGACCTCACATGCAGCACTGGTTGGCCGCCAGATGGGTAAAGTATGTGTCGTTGGTGCCGGCGAGCTGGCAATTGACTACAAATCACGCACTTTCCGTATCGGAGACCAGGTCGTGAATGAAGGCGACTGGGTATCTATTGATGGTACCAGTGGCGAAGTTATTAAAGGCCGCCTGGAAACCCGTCCTTCCGAAGTGCTGCAGGTACTGCTGGATAAGACACTGGATGCCGCCAGCTCTCAAGACTTTCACATTTATGACACAATTATGAATTGGGCTGACGAATATCGCCGCCTGCGTGTTCGCACCAATGCTGACCAGCCGGATCAGGCTGCCCAGGCAATTGCTTTCGGCGCGGAAGGCATTGGCCTCTGCCGTACCGAGCATATGTTCTTTGAAGATCATCGGATCGATTCCATGCGGGCGATGATTCTCGCCGACAGTCTGGAAGGCCGGGAACGCGCACTGGGCAAATTGCTCCCGATGCAGCGGGATGACTTCAAAGGACTTTTCAGGGAAATGAATGGCCGTCCGGTAACCATTCGGTTGCTCGATCCGCCGCTGCACGAATTCCTGCCGCACAGTGATGAAGAACTACAGGATCTCGCGAAAAAAATGGATGTTAGCTTCCAGAAGCTGCGCTCCCGCGTAGATGCATTGCACGAATTTAACCCGATGCTTGGCCACCGTGGCTGCCGCCTTGGAATGGTCTACCCGGAAATTACTGCGATGCAGAGCCGGGCCATTCTTGAAGCTGCCTGCGAAGTGCAGAAAGCAGGGATCGACGTTCATCCGGAAATCATGATTCCGTTGATTTCACACGTTAAAGAGCTGGAAGGACAGGCACAGGTTGTGCGGGATACCGCCAGGGCAGTATTCGAAGCGCATGGCATTGAAGTTGATTATCTGGTTGGCACTATGATCGAAATTCCCCGTGCCGCCATCACCGCTGGTGATGTCGCCAAGGTTGCGGAATTCTTCAGCTTTGGCACCAATGACCTTACCCAAACCACTTTTGGCATGTCCCGCGACGACTCCGGTACATTTCTGCCGCACTATGTAGAAAATGGTATTTTGGAGAGCGATCCCTTTCAAAGCATTGATCAGCAAGGTGTTGGCGCCTTGATGGAATGGGGCGTTACCCGCGGCCGCGAATCCCGCAAAGACTTGAAAGTCGGTATTTGTGGCGAGCATGGTGGTGAACCGAAATCTGTAGAATTCTGTCACCGTCAGAACCTCGATTATGTTAGCTGTTCTCCATTCCGCGTGCCGATTGCCAGACTGGCAGCTGCACAAGCGGTTTTACGGGAGAAAAACTAATTCCACGGCTCATGGTGGAACTCCGCCATGAGCCGTTTTTATTCCCTGCAGGAAACTTGCTGCAGGTTGAAATAATAACGGCGATCTTAGGATGAGATCGTGAAGGAATGAGTGGGTACTCGTTCAGCAGGGAGAGGGATTAGCTGTCTCTTTCCGCATTGCTGGCATTTTGACGTTTAAGGGCTTGTGCTGTTTCGAACAGCGATTAATTCAGGGATGTTTTACAGTGGATGTATTTAATTGTAAAGGAGAACAAGATGGCGAAAAAGAAAGAACGTCAGTTTGCCATAAAACGTATTGTTCAAGAAGAACGAATTTCCAATCAGGCCGATTTACTGCAGCGCCTGGAAGGCCGGGGATACTCAACAACCCAGGCAACCCTCTCTCGCGATCTTCATGAAATGGGCATTATTCGCGTACCAACACCGGAAGGATACCGGTATGTCATATCCGAACAGGAAGGCAATCATTCCTTTGTAAAAATAGTTGGAATGGAGATATTAGGTATTTATTTTAACGAACAGTTGCTGGTAGTAAAAACGATCACTGGCCGGGCAACAGGCGTTGCCTTGTTTATCGACCAGATTAAGCATCGTAATATTCTGGCAACTGTTGCCGGGGAAAACTCAATTTTAGTGATTCCGGATTCTGTTAATAACATTGGGAAGATCAAAGAAGATTTGGAAAGCATTGCTTGTCAAAAATGGAGCTGAAAAAGAAAGTTGATAATGCGTTTCTCTCGTTTGTTTCCAAACCTGGAAGATATGTCGGAAATGAATATAATGCAGTAAATAAAGATCCGGAATCGGTGAAAACCCGGGCCGCGCTTTGCTTCACCGATGTTTATGAATCCGGACTCCGGAATGTCACTTTCGAAGCACTATACCACTTACTAAATGCGGAAGCGGATGTCTGGGCAGAACGAATTTATACGCCCTGGACAGACGCGGAAGCCCTGCTGAATGATCGGCAAATCCCTTTGTTCTCATTAGAATCCAAAACCGCCCTCAGTGATTTTACACTGGCCGGTTTCTATTTTCAGGACCGGCTTTCCTACACCAATTTTTTAACGATGCTTCATTTAGGCGGCCTGCAATTCCGGGCCGCTGACCGGCCGGATGATTCCCCGCTGTTAATTGGTTTCGGGCCGGCGCTTAGTAATCCGGAACCGGTTGCCCCGTTCCTCGATGCCGCCATCATCGGTGCTTCTCTCGATAGCTGGCTGACCGTTGTCAGGCAAATGCAGAATACCGATAAACCGGAAAACAAGTCTGCAACGCTTGCCCGTCTTGCAGATATTCCCGGCGTTTATATCCCTTCGTTCTACCAGCCTGTTTATAATGATTTTCAGGAATTTCAGGGAATCGAACGGCAGGCAACGTTTGCCCCGGACCGCATCCATTCCAGCAATGGGGAGCAGCAGCGGTCCACCCCGTCCACCACTTTTGAACCTTTAGTTCCCCTGGGAGAAATTACTTACCAATCCAACATTCCCGGCGGTGGCCGTGAATATTCCGGTCAGCGCGATAAATACTGGGAAATTCCCAATCGTTTATTTGAACCAGGGACTCCGTTTATCGAAGGGGAATTGTTTTACGAGATTCAGAAGAATATCCGTAAAACCGGACCTGGCCGCATCGAGAAGCTGATGGCCTTTGACCGGAAGTATAGTGAAAGCGGCTGGATGCAGGCGAAAGAAATTTCTTCGGCAAACGGGCAAAAAATTTCTTTCAGCCCCAATAATATTCGCTTTTCAATGTTACGCGATACCGTTGATGGCTTTTACAATGAGATGAGGGAAAATGAATTTGTTTTACAAGCACTGTCGGGGAGTGGGCGGCTCCGTCATGTTCTGAACGTGCAGTATCGTGAACAAGCCTTGCTGGATGCGTTAAAGGCAGTCTCAGACAGCGGCTGGCCGCAGGTGCGTGTCAATTTTGTTATTGGCCTGCCGACTGAAAAGGACACGGATATTGACAGCACAATTGCGCTGATTAAAAAATGTGCTGAGGTGCTCCGGGATGCAAAAACGTGTGAACTGGTGGTATCTTTGGAAGCATTCTCCCCGAAGCCGCATACCCCGTTTCAATGGGAGAAACAGGAAAGCCAGTCCGCGCTGCAGCGCAAGTTTGACAAAATTAGTAACGCCTGCAGCCGCTTGAATATTCGCTTCCTCACGCAACATCCGGAAACCGTTACGCTGGAAACGGTGCTTGCCCGGGGCGATCGGAAGTTGGCGGCGGTTATTGAAAACGCCTGGCAGGCGGGCGCCCGTTTTGATAACCATGATGAGGGTAAAAATTCAACGCTATGGGCGCAGGCATTTGAGAAGGCCGGTATTCCCCGGCAAAACTATCTGTTGCCGATATCGATAACGGTTGCGTTACCCTGGGACCATATCGATCTTGGCGTGGACAAAGGCTGGCTGAAAGAAGAAAAGTTAATGGCCCATCAAGCCAAACATAACACAGCCAACAAGGATGTATTGTCCATCGGCTATGGTGGCATGCCGGAAAAGGACTTCGACCGGTTAATGCGGGCGGTTGCCCGTGATACTGTGGACAGACACAATGCCACTATTGGCGGTCTGCCGACTGCGGCACCAGCAACGATGCAGTATGGCCGGAAGGGCAAAAAGCGCCAGGCGCCGGTATCGGTCATCAAACGAAAGGTGCGCTTACGCTATGCAAAAACAGGCATGGCGCGCTTCCTTTCCCAGTCGGATATCGTGCGTGTTTTGGACCGCTCCGCCCGCCTGGCGAAGATTCCCCTGGTATATTCGCAGGGAATTCGCCGCAATCCAAAAATTTCTTATGGTTTCCCCCTACCTCCAGGTATTGCATCTACGGCAGAATATGTCGATATTGAAGTGGAGATTGGACGGGAAACAGATATTCAAAATCGCTATAACGAATTTTTGCCGGAAGGTGTGAAGATTCTGCAATATCAGGGAATCTTTAACAAAGTACCGGCATTGGCAACTGTAATTAATCGCTCGACTTACGAAGCGTTGCTCATTGGCGGCACTGTTACGGAAAGTCTCTTTGCGGATTGGATGGCACGCTCCGAGGCGTTGATAAAGCGTCCGACGAAAGATGGCCCGAAAGAGATTAATGTGCGCCCCTACATACAGCAACTGGATTATCGAGACGACAAACTCTTTATTACAATCGATACGATTGAGGGAAAAACTGTTAAAATAACCGAAGTGCTGACATCGCTGTTCGAATCATCCAATATCGATTTTCGGCAGTTCCCGGTTCAAAGAACGGGTCAGTTTATAACAAGAGATGATACTGTTTTAACACCCTTTGATATTCTCTAGCATTTACCGGGGCAGATAACAAATGGCATACCGAAAAGATGTGACATCTGTTAAGTGCCTCTGGAAACCAGAATTTGCCGGAGAATTTCCAGGGAATCACAATTTTTTTACGGTTTATCGCGGATATCAGCCAGATTGGACTACTGATCAGGGTAACTGATTACCGCTAGAAACTTTCGCCATAGGGCCCCATCACGTGTAATACTTAGCGGCTACAGGCGCGACCACCACGGTATTATCACCCGCTTCTTACTCGAAATCAGTCAATTTCGAGAACTTTCAGGATACTGTACTCCAGCGACTCCGGCACTTTCACGGAAAAGGAAGTGTGCGATGTACAAGGAAATTATTATTAATTCTACAAATGAAGATATTCGCATTGCCATTATGGAAAGCGGTAAACTCGTAGAGATTTTTGTCGAGCGGCCGGACCATGAAAGAATGGTCGGGGATATTTATAAAGGGAAGGTTCGCAAAGTAGTCAAAGGCATGCAGGCAGCATTTATCGATATCGGCTTCCCGCAGGATGGGTTTCTGCATTTTTCCGATATGGGTGATAACATGAATCAGTTGTTTGTCGATGCTGTGCAGGATGCGGTTGAGAAAAATGGCAGCGAAAAAACCAATGGGAAAGAAAACGGCGGCGGCAGAAGACGAGGGCGCAGGGGCAGTGGCGGTGTTGATCCGTCCGAAATGCTCCGCAACGGCCAGGAAATTACCGTGCAAATTGTCAAAGAACCGATTTCCAACAAAGGGCCGCGGGTTAGCACAGAGCTAACGATTCCCGGACGTTTTTTAGTGCTGGTACCAAATCAGCAAAGAATCGGGGTTTCCCGAAAAATTTCATCCTCGAAAGAGCGCCGGCGTTTGCGGACGCTGGTTCGCAAAATGCTGCCGGAAAACTTCGGCCTGATTGTACGTACTGTTGCTGCGGACAAACCGAGTAAACTCATTGAACAGGATTTAAGTAAACTGCTGAAACAGTGGGAAGAAATCCAGTCCAGCATGAATGACGCTGAGCCTTATACCCTGCTTTTTCAGGATCTCGGAATGGCTTCCAGCGTTATCCGCGATCTTTTCACGGAAGATGTGAAGCGCGTGGTCGTCGATTCCCGGAAGATGTATCGGGAAATTACCCGCTACCTGAAATATGTCGGCTCTTCTCTATTGGAAAGAGTTGAATATTACAAGGGCAAGAAACCGGTTTTTGATGTATATAAAATTGAAGACGAAATTCAGCGCAGCCTGCAGAAAAAGGTCTGGATGGATAATGGCGGTTATGTGATTGTCGAACATACCGAGGCGTTGACTGTTGTCGATGTGAACAGCGGACGGTATTTTGGCCGGAAGGATCATGAAAAAAATTCCCTGAAAATTAATCTGGAAGCAGCCCGGGAAATTGCCCGGCAAATGCGCCTGCGCGATGTCGGTGGACTGATCGTTATCGACTTTATTGATATGGAGGATGCCGCCAACAAGCGGAAGGTACAGTCTGAGTTACAGCGGGAATTTTCCCGCGATCGCGCTGTCAGTAAAATTGAACCGATCAGTCGATTTGGCCTCATCGAAATGACCCGTCAGCGCATTCGTCCCAGCCTGATTTATAATATTGCGAAATCCTGCCCCACTTGTGAAGGCAACGGACTGATTTGGACGGAAGGGACAGTTATGGCAAATATTGAGCGGGCGATTCGTCGCTACGTCGCATCCCGCCTGGATCGCCGGGTGATCGTCCAGGTGCATCCGGATATGATTGAATATCTGGATGACAAGAAAAGCGGCCGCCGCTTTAAACTGATGTGGAAATACTGGGTGAAGATCATTGCCGAAACAGATGAGACTTTGCTGCCCCACGAGTTTCGCTTGCTTACCAAACGTAACCGGAAAGACGTGACTAAAGATTTCGCATATTAAAAGTTCAAAAAGTTCAGCGTTGATTAATAACTTCGAACTTTAAACATTGAACGCTGAACTATCTTTTATTCAGTTTACCGGGAGATTAACTGAATGATGCTGTTCCGTGACGGCAACTGTTATCACTATCTAAGTGTAGTTAACTGTTAATTGATAAAACAGAGGAGTTAAAGTAATGGATTATTACCGTTTCGGAAGAGTGCTGGTACCGGAAGGAGGGATGTTCGAAGATGTCGACAGTGCCCTGGAATTTACCCGTGAAGTTGAGCAGGAATCTTTGCTGGAGCAAATTCAGGATCTTGGGTTTACGACCGACGAAGAGGGCATACTTCATGTGCTGATCAATAACAAGCGTTATAACATTACGCTTTCCGCGCTGAAGGATCTCTGTAAGTTGCTGAAAGTGCCGGCAAGTTACATCAATAAATTCCCCGGCAGAGATCTGGTGCTGGAAAACCTCAATAACAATCCTTATCTCAAGGAAAATACCGACACCGTTAAACTGGCGATCTGGGCGCACGAGGAAAACCCGGTAATTACCGGCGTGCTGCCCGGCGCAGACGGCGGCCCCTCCTTTACAGAATACCTGGAAATGTTGCAGGATAGCGAAGTATTTGATCGGGAGAATGTCGAACTGGATCAGATTGCGATTACCGGCGAAGAGATAGTGTTGTATTTTTTCCTGCCGGAAGAGTTGAATCACGAACGCTTTAGCTTTAATCTCGGTTACGCCATGCATTATTCCGCGACGACTGCCGCGGATTTCGTAATCTATCCTTTCTGCAAAATGACTGTGGTCGCGAACTCCGGCGAACCATTCGACTTCGATTTTGAAAGCAGCACGAAACTGCATATCGCCAAACGCAAAAAAGAAGATTTCCTTTCGGAGCTGATGGATATTGCACCGAGTTACGTCGGTCAGGACCTTGGTGCATATTATGAGGAAGTGGTGAAGTATGGCACCGTTTCCCGCAATCTTGATGAAGTAAAATATGCGATTCTGAAATATCTGAAATCGAAGGCGGTTTCAACCTATAACTATGGCGGTATGAAAATAGATGGCAACGAAGTGGCCCAGGAAGTGATTCCGGAGTATAAAGAATTCTACCAGGCCAATCAGGAACAATTGAAAACCGAGGCGACTTATTCCACGAATAATCTGCCGGTTGGTTTTTATTTACCGGCCTATTTCAATCGCTTTTTTACGTTTCCGTCCAATATTGAAAATCCGGCGTTTATGATCCGCTACCGGAAAGCGATCGGTGCTTGTTTAAACAAGATGCTTGATGAGGTGGGGGATGTGGTTGTAGATGCCCGGCCAGAGTAGCGCCGAGTATTTAGGTTGAAGCAAATCCAAGTAGTTTTTGTAAAGTGGCAGTAGCAGTAAGTAGTGGCAGTTGTTTTTTCCTGCCGGCTACAACTGCTACTGCCACTTTCTTTTTAGCCTTCGCGTTTGTCCTGCAATAAATCTTCGTATTCTTCCTTCGCTTCCAGAACAATATCAATATATGATTGACTGTCGGAAATGAATCCGGCTTTTTCCATAATGGTAAAGAAAGCAGTGAAAGATGTCAGCAGCAAATTTTCACCGGCTTCGTTGGCCTTCATTTTCCGGAAGAAATAATCGAGTATAAATTCTTCCACCAGGTCCGCTTCAAAGGAAAGCAGATAGTTCTGGCGGTTGTCGATCAAAAAATTGTTGAGGAAGGTGCGGATGTTTTTGCGTTGCGCGCTAACTTCCGTTGCGGAGAATTCCTGACTTTCGAGGTACTTCCCAAACAGGCTGACCACGCCACTGTGCAGTTCCCGGGCTTTCGGGATGTTCGGGTCATCTTCCTGATAAAAATTGACGCCGCCTTCCAAAGCAGCCAACTCCTGATGGAGCGCGGATAGTGCTGTAAAATCATCATCCGGTAAGAGGGCTTTTACGGCAGCGCTATCAATTTCGGGAATCTCGGGCATATCCAGCGAGAAAGCGGGGGCTGCAGCAGCAGGCGTTTCTGCCGGTGCAGGTGTTTCTGCTGCTGTGTCGTCGTCTTCCGGTGAAAAATCTACGTCCACTGCTGCCTGGATTTCTTCGGCTGTAAAGCGATTCAGCTCTTCTTCTGTATGGCTTTCCGGAGAGAAGTGAATGTGGCGCTTCAGCATAATATCGCAGAGTTCTTCAAAATTCATGGCCGAAGACCAGAGGTGCTGTTCGTAAGCGGTTTTCAGTGTTGCTAGCTTGATGTCCCGCTGGGCCATATCCTGTTCGGCAAATCCCTGCCAGAATCCCTGGATCAGGGTTGCCAGAGATTGCATGGCATTCATATCTTGCGGTTGCGCGAGCATAACAATTGGCTCGGAAAAGTCCATCATACTTTTTGCCGGGCCGGACATGCCTCCGGGAATGTTGCCGGGCATATTCATCATAAATTGTTTTCTTTTCGGACGGGTCTTGCGAATGGCCTTTTTCACAGAACGCCGTTTCAGCGCTTTCGCCTGACGATTCTTCTGGTTTTTCTTTTTGCTCTTCTTTTTCGCCATTATCTATTCCTTGGTTACAGTTCAGTTGCGCGCGATCTTTCGTTGGTCATAAACCGAAAAAGATAAGCGGTGTGCCGTAGCAACGCAATGGAATTGTATGATTTTTGAATGAAATGTAAAGATGAGACAGCGGTTTTTTTAACAGCATTACTACGGGCTAAATAAAAATCGCCATGATTTTTCATGGCGATTTTTGGAATAATTTATCTTCGGTAAAATCAAGTCGCCTGCGGCGCCTCATCCAGTCCGTCGAGCGGTTCGTAAGCGGCTTCAGCGGATTCGTCAGATTTTTCACTGCTGAAAAGATCGCTAAGTATGTAATACATTACCGGCACAACTACCAGTGTTAATACCGTCGAGAAAAGTAAGCCGTAGATAACCGCTACGCCCATACTGCTCCAGAATTGCGAACTCTCTGTTCCAAACTGGATGAATTTGCTCAGATTGGTTGAGCCGCTGAGCAAACCGATAAAATCGACATTAATACCAATCGTCAGCGGAATCAACCCAAGAATGGTTGTAATGGCCGTAAGAATTACCGGGCGCAAGCGGGTTTTGCCGCCTTGTACAATTGCTTCCAGCTTGGAATAGCCACGTTCCCGCAGTTTTTGTATATAATCGATGAGCACGATGGCATTGTTCACCACTACCCCGGCCAGCGATATAATCCCGATCCCGGTCATAATGATACCGAACGGACGCATGGTTATCCACAGGCCGAAGAAAACGCCGAAGAATGAGAGTAGTACGGACATAAGAATAACAAAGGGCAGCGTCACCGAGTTAAACTCCGAGACAAGAATGAAGAAAATTAGAAAGATCGAAATCAAGAAGGCATTCGCCAGAAAGTCCATCGATTTTTGTTGCTCTTCATTCTGGCCGGCAAAAGAAATGCTGTATCCGGCCGGCAGTAAAAATCCTTCCAGGCGGGCCTTGCAGGCTTCCAGTACTTCCGCCGGATTTTGCGCCAGCGACTCACCAGTAATTAGCACCACCCGGTCGCCATCAACATGGTTGATGCTGCTCAGGCCAGAGGCGAGTTGAATCGTGGCAAAATTGGCGAGCGGATAATGCACGCCTTCGTGGAAAACCGTCAGGTTAAGCAAGTCGTTATAACTCTGCCGGAAGTTCTGCTGGAAACGCACGGTAATGTCATATTCATCGGTACCGACGCGGTATTCCGAGGCTTCAGTACCGTTTACCGCCGTGCGAATGGTATTGGCGACCATCTGGGTGTTCAGGCCAAGCATGGCTGCTTTTTCCCGGTCTATCCGTACCGTCAACTCCGGTTTCCCTTTCTGGAAGCTATTCTTTATTTTGGTGATGTTCGGGACATCTTCAATCGTTTTTATAATGTCCGTAGCAATTTGGGATAGAATCTCGTATTCCGGGCCACGAATCTGAATTTCTACCGGCTTGCCGGTGGGCGGACCGTCGTTCGGTTTGGTCACATCAACAATTGCCCCGGGGATGCCATGGATCGCTGCGGACACTTCATCCATAGTAAGAAAAGAATTCTGTTCTCTGTCGATTCTATCGAGCAATTCTATGGTTACCTGGGAGCGATGGGAAACACTGCCGCCGGCCCCAAAATCGAAAGGATCGGAAACATTACCAACATTGGAGACATATGCTTCCAAATCCGCGGCGCTTTTCACCCGTTCTTCGACAATTTTAACGATATCATCGGAGGTTTGCACCCGGGTGCCGAGCGGCGCTTCAATATCCACGATAATCTGTTGCGGTTCGGTATTCGGGAAGAGCTCCACACCGTAACGAGCGAAATTCAATACTGCCCAGATCATAAACATACCGATAAAACCGGTAAATGTTAAAGCAAGGGTTTTCTTCCGGTTATCCAATGCCCAGCGCAGTGTGGTTTCATAACGCACCACCAGCCAGCGCAGGAAACGGTCGCCCCAGAGTTTATCCATATTCGGATTCAGTTTCAGGTATTTAGAGGCGATGACCGGATTGAAGATCAGCCCGACAAAAAGCGAACAGCTCAGGGTTATGATCAGGGTGATTGGGAGGAATTTCATGAACTCTCCCATAATGTCATTCCAGAAAATCAACGGAATGAAAGCCATCAAAGTGGTAGCAGTGGAAACAACGACGGCGATACCTACTTCCGCGGTGCCGTCTTTCGCAGCCTGCATCAGGCTCTTGCCTTCTTCATGATGGCGATAAATGTTCTCCACAATCACAATGGCATTATCGACCAGCATCCCCAGGGCAAGAATCAGGCTGAAGAGCACCATCATGTTCAGTGTGTAGCCGAGAAACCCGATGATCATAAAAGATATGAGCATGGAGAGGGGAATGGCGATGCCGACCAGCAAGCCGTTGCGGGCGCCCATAAAGAAGTAAAGAACGAAAACCACCAGTAACAGCCCGGAGATAATATTATTTTCCAGATCATTTACCATGGTGTTGATTTGCTCGGACATATCCATGACGATGACGTATTCCGTAGAGGTGGGAAATTTTTTGCTTTCCGTTTTCAGTATCTCCCGAATGTCTTCCGTCATGCGAATAATATTTTCACCGCTCCGTTTGGTAATATTCAAGGTTACGC
>JAUIFT010000716.1 GCA_030430345.1 Calditrichia bacterium
TCATATTGTTTTTTCAGGAAGTAATTATCGATCATCATTAGTTGCAGGCTGGGATCCCCGGGAAAAGATTCCTGATAGATATCAGTATATTTGATGGTCAGACTATCGGAAAGCTGGGTGACAGTTTTAATATTCATTAATTGAACGGCTTTTTTCATGCGCGCTTCATCACCCATGCCCGTGTAAATTTCATGGGCTTTCTGGAAATTGCCTTTTTGGAATTCATTGCGAATTAGCTGAACTTTTTCCATATCCTTCATGTATTCCTGGCGGTCCCCTTTGATGATAGCGGCAATCTTGCTGAGATCATCCATAATCGATTGATGGGTCAGCAATGCCGGTTCCAGCAAAAAGCGAAAGGTTTCGCTCAAATACTCCCCGGTACTCATTACATAGGCATCACCGATGCGAAACTTTTCGTCAGCGTCATAGAAAATTTCATATTCATGGTAATTCAATGCGCCATTCTGCATATAGAAACGAAACAGGGCAAAAATGGTATCTCCGGAAACTGTAAATTGCCGGGCCATATAATGGCCTTCTTCACCCATGGCGGCAGTGATTTCCTTGCCCAGGTTAAAGTTTTCCGCGATTTCAGCTGTAAAGCTAAGCTCGACCTCCGCCGGGGCCGGTAATCCGCGGAAGGTTTTATCTATCAGCCGTTTCATATCCATGCTTTGATTTAATAAATCCGGATTCCCGGACATTAATGAGCCCTGGATCTGATATAGGAAGCTGCTGATCAAAGAATCACTGGGGGATGCCGGGGCGTGGTTGAAGAAAAAGAATAAAAAGGCAAGTATGGAAATTAATCGTGGTCTCATAACTTCTCCTCTTAAGCAGATTTATTGATACCAGGCAAGTGTGGTGCATGCTACTCAATATCCAATATTGAGTAATAAACCTGCGGTTTTTGCCGCTCGACAGATGGTTCTGCCGCCAATGCCAGCCGGAACAGTAAGCTTTCGCTCCAGGCTGGTCCCATCGCCTGAACGCCAACCGGCAGACCGCTGGCAGTATAACCTGCTGGGAAACTGATCGCCGGTAATCCGGTGAAATTGGCAAATCCGGCAAAGCGGGTAATCTGGTTTAACGTGACCAGGTCCGATTCTCCGTCCGGTTGGTTCTTCTAACAGGGCAGTAAAAGTTCGCAGTGCACGGCCGGCCAGGCGAGGGGCGCGAATCGATTGTAAATCGTAAACATTACTCGCAGTAGTATTACTGGCTTTTTTTGCAGTTTTCATGGGGATGAAGATAGTTGTTTTCAGCGACTTAGCAAAGGCAAAAGCGTTCGGAATATCATCATCTGTATAAAATCGATGAATCTGAAAAAAACATTTTACTGCCCTGAAATCCGCTGTATTTTTTCCCTGATAGTTTACCGGAGTAAAAACACTTTCGGAAGAGAGTTCTCATCTGAAAACAATCGCAGGAGAAAAAAATGATTATTGTAACCGGTGGCGCAGGATTTATAGGAAGCAATCTGGTAAGACGTTTAAATCAACAAGGCATTGACAGCATTATTATTGTCGACAGCCTAAAAAAGGGGGAAAAACATCTCAATCTGAATACCCTGAAATTCGCCGATTTTATTGATTACGAAGAATTCCTCCCGGCGCTGGCCACAATGAAAAGTAAACATATCAGCACCATTTTTCATCAGGGCGCCTGTACCGATACCATGCAATACGATGGCCGCTTTATGATGCGGGTAAATTATGAATATAGTAAAGCATTGCTAACTTTTGCCCTGGAAAATAAAGCCCGTTTTATTTATGCTTCCTCCGCATCTGTTTACGGCAATGGAGATAAAGGATTCGTTGAAGATCGCCATTACGAATATCCGCTCAACGTCTATGCCTATTCGAAATTTCTCTTCGATCAATACATCCGCCGTATTATTGATGACATCCCATCCCAAATTGTTGGCTTACGCTATTTTAACGTCTACGGACCGCAGGAAAACCACAAGGAAAAAATGGCTTCAGTTATTTTTCAATTCCATAATCAGATCAAAAAGACCGGGGATATCAGCCTTTTCAAAGGAAGTGACGGATTTGTGCGGGACTTTATTTATGTCAATGATGTGGTGAATGTGAATCTGCACTTTCTGGAGAACCCCGATAAAAGCGGCATTTTTAATTGCGGCACCGGCAAGGCGGAGAGTTTCCTGAAAATTGCTGAAATTATGCAGACTTGCTATGATAATTGTAAAATTCGCTATGTTCCCTTCCCGGAAACGTTGAAGGGGAAGTACCAGGCTTACACCCAGGCCGATCGCAGTCTGCTTGATGGAAGCGGATATAACAAACCGTTTACTTCCTTAGAAGACGGCGTACGGGCTTATGTATCACTTTTAAAAAAGAGTAACGGATACTGGACGGATAGTGAATGACGTATGATTTCAGTCAATTGATTATTTCCAAGATAGCGAT
>JAUIFT010000717.1 GCA_030430345.1 Calditrichia bacterium
GCCCAACCCGGCGAATCTTCTTGACGCCTGCTTCGGTCAACCGGTTGGAGATTGCCAGTAATTCATACTTGCGCATTTGAATAAAGGAGGGATAAACCGGCACCATTGCATTCCCGGCCGTTTGATAGCGCTTTTCGATCAGACCGATGGCGCTGCTAACAAAAACATTCAGATAGCCGAATTGGTATGCGCCCCGGCGGGACGGGCGGATTTTATAGTTGAAAGTTGCTTTTTCTCCGGCGGACAGATTGCGTTTCAGGTGAAAATTACGGATTTGGAACTGCGCCGGCAATTCATCGATGAGGCGTATTTGAACCGGGAAAGGATAACGGTTTTCCAAAAGCAGCCGGACGGGATTCGGATCGCCATTGGAAAAGCGGGTTGGCAACTGCCGTATCGCGGAAATTCCCTGCCGGTTACCGAATAATATCCAGATATCGCTCAATAAGAGGAGCCCTAATGCCCAAATTGAAATATCGGCAATCAGGTTGAAGGTCAGGTAATAATTGCTGAGGATGTGTAAAACAATGACGACGCCAAAAGCAATATAGAACCGGGGGGCCAGGAAAAATTGTTTAATAAAGGTCAGCACGGTTTATCTCGGCACCTCGACTTTTTCAACAATGCTTTTAATAATACCATTGCTGGTGGCGCCTTCCATCTCTTTTTCCGGGGTTAGTAAAACGCGGTGACGCAATACCGGGTGGACCATCTCCTGGATATCTTCCGGCGTCACAAAATCTCTGCCGGAAATTGCCGCAAACGCTTTTGCGCAGCGCATAATTGCCAGGGAGGCGCGGGGGGAAGCGCCGAGATATAACGCACTGTTATTCCTGGTGTTATGGGTTAACTGTGCCACGTAATCAATCAGGTTTGAATCAATATGGATCGCTTTTACTTTTTCCTTAAGTGCTTCCACTTTCTTTCCGTCCAGCACAGCGTTTATGATGCTCAAGTCTTTATGATTCTTGCGCTGATGAAACTCGCTCAGTAACTGCTTCTCTTCTGCCAGATCCGGGTAATCGACATCGATTTTCAGCAGGAAGCGATCGAGTTGCGCTTCCGGGAGGCGATAAGTGCCTTCCTGCTCTATCGGGTTCTGCGTAGCGATCACCATAAAAGGAGGCGCGAGGGGGTAAGTGGTGCCATCAACGGTGACCTGGTACTCTTCCATAACTTCAAAAAGCGCCGCCTGCGTTTTTGCCGGGGCGCGATTGATTTCATCGATGAGAACCATATTCGCAAATATCGGCCCTTTGTTGAATTCAAAGCTTGAAGACTTCATGTTGAATATCGAGGTGCCGACAACATCTGAGGGCATCAGGTCCGGCGTAAACTGGATCCGGGAAAAATCTACGGACAAGGTGCGGGAAAGCAGTTTTGCCGTCAAGGTTTTAGCGACGCCGGGCACTCCTTCGATAAGCACATGGCCATCGGATAACAGGGCAACAATCAGCAGATCCACCATGCGTTGCTGGCCGACAATAATTTTACGTAATTCAGTGCGAATTCGCCCGACAGCGTCTGTCAGATCACTTAAATCCATTCGATTGGTAAACTTCGGTTGTTCTTCCATTTAGCGCTCACTCTCCTGGTAAAACTGTTCTATCATATTGTTAACGGTCAGTAAATCTTTTTCGGAAATCTGGTTTCTTTCTCTTGTTTTCGCAATGGCGGTAAAAATTGCCTGCACTTCGTTGATCGCTACGCCGGACTTTTCCGATATCTGCTGAAAAAGGTCGCTGCTAATGACGTCCGTGCGCAAATAATAGCGCGTGCGCAGGTGTTCCAGAAAATGCTGGATTTTCTTTTCGAGAATGTTCTTATGGTCGTTGTTCAGATAATACAAACGGCCCACCGTTTTCACAAATTCAATAGTGGTATTGGCCAGTGGCGTGATCACCGGGATGATCCGTTGTTGCCGTTTGCCGCCAAATATCATAAAAATTGCCCCAGAAATTAAGAGCAGATAAAATGCCCTTCGCAAAGCCGGGCGGCTAAGAATATAGCGGAATGGCGTGTTGATCCGCTTTCGGCCGATCTTGTAATATTCATCCCATACTACATCCTGGCGGGGGAGGAAGGAGATCGCCGTGGAGATAAAATCGTGATTATTGCGATAGAGCATATTGTAATTCGTAAAAGCAAGCGGCACACTACAAAAATAAAAACTGCCTTCTCCATAGCGGGTTCGGAGAAATACCGGTTGATTGCGATTATTGCGGGCTAATACAACCGTGTTGCTGGTGTCGTAACTGACAAAGCGGAAATTGATGGTGTTTTGCTTATAGACATACCCACTGTCGCTGCGAAGTTGTGGATGGGTAAAGTTGAGTGACAGCGAGTCGGTCGGTAACACAAACTCAAACCCTGTTGCCACTAAAAGACTATCTTTGAAATGATCCCCAAATTCCTCGGCGGCAATAAAAACCT
>JAUIFT010000718.1 GCA_030430345.1 Calditrichia bacterium
TGCACTCTTTCCGCATAGGACTGAATTGAGACCCGCGAAATGTGTATGTTGTGCAGCGCAAGGGCATTGGTGAATTCATAGAGAAACCCGATAGTATCTGGCGTATCGATGCGAAGGACGGTATAATTATCCGAAACCGTGTTGTCTATTTCGATCTCCACCGGTAGCAGCCGAGTAGACCTGGATGAGTTCGCCGGAAGCGCGGCCGCAAATCGTTTGGCCAATTCGCCCATGACATAAGATTGTTTCTTGTCCTTTAATAAAGTGATGAAGTGGGTCAACTCATCGCGAAAACGGAACCAGGTTTTATGATCCGGGATGCCGTTTTGGGGAGCGACAATAAACACATCCACGATTTTTCGTTTACTTTCATTCTGCTCCGAAAATGGCTTGCGGAAACGGGAACGGCGCTGCCCGGCGAAGCGGGGTTGGGATGACGGTACTGCGGCAAGTGGTTCATAAGTAAAAATATGTCCGCTGATAATGTCCATGCCATAAACGAAAAGCATACCACTGATCAGGGACAATTCTCCCGGATAATCGTAGCCAACAATAGTGACTTCCCATTGATTGTCCATTAACGGGGCCGTCGACATTTCGACCAGATTTTCCTTACCCAGGCGATTGGCCATTTCGCTATGTTGCTGGAGCGTTTCCCGGGAAAATGTATCGCTGTATGCCGGGGCCATTCGACCGAGGTGAGTGTCGCTGATCCCCTGAAAATTGATGGCGCTATCCGCACCGGGCAGCAGCTTGCTGGTTTTTTCCTCGCGGTTAATGTGATGGCGGTAAACAGAGCGAATTACCCGGCTATGTTCCTGGTAACGGGCTTTGAGCTGTGCGCCGGCATTTTTCCCGGCGAAACCCATGCGTCGGGCAAGGAAATCCATTTCCGATTGCTGGCGGGGCAGCCGGTGTGTTTGCCGGAAATCCATAATTTGCAGGTAATGCTCTACAGAGCGAAGAAAGATATAGCCTTCCGATAATACCCGGAAATCCACCGGTGTGAGAATTTGGCAGGCGGCCAGCCGCGCCAGGGCATTCAGGGTGTTTCTGCTGCGAATTTCCGGGTAACGGCTGCCGTGTACCAGTTGCAAAAACTGGGTGACAAATTCAATATCGCGGATCGAGCCCTCGCCGCTTTTAATTTCTCCCCATTCTTTCCCGCTTTTTTTCAGACGTTGTTCAATTCGCCCCTTCATGGTTTGCAATTCTGCGCGAATGTCATCGGCAGAAAGGTTGAATATATCCGGGCGGCTTTGATGAAGAAAGGCCTGAGCCAGCGCTTCGTTACCGGCAACATAGCGAGCCTTGATCAGCGCTTGTTTTTCCCAGGGAAGGGCGTGGGATTGAAAATATTGCAGATATTCCTCCAATGAAGGGACAAGCAGTCCGGTTTTTCCCCAGGGGCGTAAGCGCATGTCGACCCGGTAAAGGAACCCGCCGGCGATGTTCTTGTCAAGAATTTCAATCAAACGGCGACCGAGCTTCTGAGCGTCTTCACCGGGAGCTTCTGCCAGAAAAACAAGGTCGATATCAGAACTGTAATTCAACTCCCGCCCACCCAGCTTTCCCATGGCGATCACCGCAAAGTCATCGGCAGGGATACCGCTGAATCGGGATGCGAATTGCAGGCTTTCGCTAATTAGTGCATCAGCCAGATAAGAGAGCTGCCGGGTTAACGTTCGTAAATCCAGCAAGCTAAACAGGTCTGCCGCGCAGATACGGAGCAAAGCACCTTGCTGGAAATGGCGTAACCTCTGCATGGCAGATTTGACGGTCTTGCAATCCGCCGTTGCACGGGCTGCTTCCAGTTTAAATTGCACCCGGCTCTTCTCGCTGGATAATATTTTACGATCATGTAAATCCGAGAGATAAGATGGATGCCGGATCAGGATATCGCTAAAAAACTGACTACAGGCAAACAGCTTGATTAACATTTCCAGCTGGCGGGGATAGCGGGAAATGCTCCGCAGGAGCTGCGTTTGCTCCGGACACCCATCAAGAAATCGCTCGAAAGTAATGATTGCCCGATCGGGATTGGCTGCATCTTTTAAGGCAGCATTTAATATTTGGCTAATGGCCCCGGTCAACTGCGCTGCTTCGAATACGGGAAGCATTCGGCTGACTGAAGATCTGGCCGCTTTCTCATTCTGAAAATAGATGTTGCCCGAAAAGAAATCATTCATTTGAAAATCTGTTTCTTCGTTTTAACATTGGCGTAAATTAGTTATTATTTCCCAGGAAAAAAAGGTGCAAAAGGTAAGTGCTTGTCAATAATTATAAAGGAATTGAATGTTTGTAAAAGTCTCTGAAAATGAAAATTTTCTGGTGGTCGATAAATTTCCGGGAGTGAATTTCCACCGCGAAGATGAAAGTGCTTTTTTCGATGAAATTCGCGAGAAAACCGGCAATCGGAAACTTTATGC
>JAUIFT010000024.1 GCA_030430345.1 Calditrichia bacterium
CGCCGCCTTTCCGGACGGTTTTCATCATGGCGATGGCCGGGCCGTAGCCGCTCATTTCACAGCGGTCATTCTGAATATCTTCCCATAACCGTTCCGGGGAAAACTTTTTAATGCAATCGGTTGCAGCATAATCGAGCATGCGGGCTTCTTCTTCAGGGCGGTGCTGCGAGAGATTAGCGCTGGCAATAATCAGGTAATTGCGGTTCGCGAGAACGATTGACAATGCCTGAATAATTGTCTCAATCATCTCGGCGCTTTGAGTGCCCATCATAATCGGTAAAACCGGGGAGGTGTATTGCATCCATTTTAAGAACGGCAGATGCACTTCGACGCCATGTTCATTCGAGGCATAGCCAAGATCCGAGTAACGGATTTTCGATACGAAATGAACCAATTCCCCGGCAATTTCCTGCTGAATGGCAATTTCTCCCAACGGCGTTTGCATGGCGTTGCCGGGATAGATAGAGGCGAAGTCATAACTTTCTCCAAAACTGGCGGAGAGGATGACTGTAACGTCATATTTCTTCCAGATAATTTGCCGATAGGCACGCGCTGCCACCCCACCGGAAAATTCCAGTGCTGCATGGGGCACTAACATACCGCGAATGGGGCTGGGAAAAGAATAAAGAGGGGAATTTTCTAGTAAGAGACTGATATCCCGTTCCAGAATAAGCCGGTCTGCAGGATAAAGCACGCCTGCAGCGCCTGCCGGCCGAATGTCTTTATGCTCGATCATTTACACGATCCTTCTTAAAATGACCAAATCCGGGATAAGGTTCTTTAAAACAGATAAACAGTTTACGTGGGCCAGACTCAGTAGTTACCCGGCTGCATATTCGCAAGTAGGTATATGCAGCCAATTTTATAAAAATCTGCGGAGATCCTACCGGCGGCGTTGCTTCTGATGGTGGTTGGGCGAGCCATTGCCACCGGTTAAATGTTCGTCCGTAGAGCTGGAGGCCACCAGATGACGGATAACGGTAACTTTGATTTGTCCGGGATATTCCATCGATTCCTTGATTTTCCGGGCGATATCCGCGGAGAGCATATCCGCTTCCTGATCGGTTAATTTTTCCGGTAGAATCATTACCCGAATTTCCCGGCCGGCGGAGAGGGCGTAGGTTTTTGCTACCCCCTCGAACGAGTTCGCCAGCTCTTCCAGTTTAGCAATGCGTTGGGCATAGGCTTCAAGAGATTCCCGCCGTGCCCCGGGCCGGGCGCCACTGATGCGGTCCGCCGCTGTTACCAGAACGGAGATGGGTGAAATCGGGTCGGCCTCTTCATGGTGCGCCAGAACGGAATTAATTACCACGGCATGTTCTTTATATTTCTCAGTGATTTCTACACCGATAGTAACGTGGCTGCCTTCGGAGTCGCTGCTCACCGCTTTTCCGATATCATGGAACAAGCCAGCGCGACGAGCGAGCTGTACGTCCAATCCCAGCTCTGCGGCCATGTTACCGGCCAGCCAGGCGACTTCCTTGGAGTGATCGAGAATGTTCTGACCATAGCTGGTGCGATACTTTAAACGGCCTAAATAGGTTTTCATATCGGGATGGACATTGCGGATATTTAATTCCCGTAAAGTGGCATCAGCGGCTTTCTGAATACTGGCATCCACCACTTTCTGCGCTTTGCCAACTTCGATGTCGATGGCCTTGGGATTAATATTCTTCTTAGCGATAAGCGCTTCCATAGCGAGGCGGGCTACTTCCCGTTTGATCGGGTCGAAGCAGGACATTACCACCGTTTCCGGGGTGTCATCTACAATAACCTTCACACCGGTCGTCGCCTCAAAAGCTTTGATATTCCTCCCTTCCCGGCCGATAATCAGACCTTTCCAATTATCATTCGGTAATGACACCGAAACGAGGGTGGATTCCATGGTGTATTCGGTGGCCATCTTTTCAATGGCATGAGCCATAATCTCGATGGCTTCCCAACGGGCCCGGGTCTGCGCATCCTTACGGATATCGATAATCTCCTGGGCAGCTTCCGATTTCACCTGGTTCATCAGGGTTTTGGTCAACTGCTTTTTTGCATCTTCCCGGTTTAGACCACTCAGTCCTTCCAGCGTTTCAATTTGCGACTGCACCAGTTCCTCGACCTTACGCTGCCGGTCCTGAATGGTCGATTCCGCCTGCTGCAATTTCTTCCGTTGATGATTCAGGGAGTTTTCTTTATCGCGAACGCTGTTTTCCTGGCGGCGGAGATCTTTTTCCCGTTTACGTATCCGATCCTCGTTTTTGCCCATCTCAAATTCCCGCTGCTTTAACTTCTTTTGCATCTGGGAGCGTTCTCGCTGGACGTTTTCTTTTGCTTTAATTGCGGTTTCTTTTGTAATTCTCTTTGCGTCTCTTTCGGCTTGCTCGATAATACCCTGAGCGGTTATTTTTGCGTTTGTGGCTTTTTGTTTATTGATAAGGTTGATAATAACTGCGCCAATAACCACGCCAAGGATGAGCCCAACGCCACCTATGATCATTTCCATTTTAAATTACCCCTGTCGATGTGCCGTTTGCGGCACTCAATTCTTTCATTGGTCTAATTCGTTGGTACGATTATATATCCTGGTGTGACAATATTTGTCAAAGTACCTAAGTTGTTAAAATAAACATATTTTTACATCTAGAATATAGCGGAACTTGGCTTCGAAGAAAACACATTTTTGATATTTATCGATGATTTGGCCTGGATACATAGGGATTATCCTTCAGGCAAAAACGCCATGGAAAGGATTTCCCGGCGCTAATGCCAATGCGCGTGGTCGTGCGAATCATTTCCGTTTTCAACGCCATACCTTCACTAATAAACAGCGGGGAAGCGCAGAGGTCTGCCCCGTTCATCTTTTTGTCCAGCGCGAACGCCTGGCAAAGTTTACCAGGGCCATTGGTCAACTGCTTGCCCTTCGCCCGGGGCCGGCGCTCCTGCATTGCCGCTTCACCCGCCAGGGGCGCGACGGCGCGAATGAGCACAGCGGCCGGAAAATCGACCGCTTCCGTGACAGCGTTAAGACAATAATACATACCGTAGATGAAATAGATGTAAGCAATGCCCGGTTTGCCAAACATTAGTTCGGTGCGCGCTGTTTTGCCGGCGGCGGCATGGCAGGCAGGATCATCCTGACCAATATAGGCTTCCGTTTCCACGATCATGCCGCGTAAAGGGCCGCTTTCATCTTGATAAACGAGGTGCTTGCCTAATAAATCCCGGGCAACCTCCAGGGTGGGACGCTGGTAAAAATTCCGGGGCAGCGGCACGCTGCTAAAATGAACGGCCTCAGCTGTCATTGCTGTGCGCTACTGCTGCTATTCGCTGCTGAATTTTATCGAATGCCAATGCCAGGTCTAACTGATCAATTGTGGTAAGACCGGCGCACATCTCCATTAAAACTGCATCCTGGATGCGCCCTTTTTTCATTGCCGCGGCGTAAGCGGTGCGATGAAAAGAGACCATGCTATACTTGGAGAGAAATTTGCCGGGAAATTTCTCCTCGAGCAGCAGCTCCGCCTTGCGTTTTAAAAGGAATGTGGGATTGGCCACGCTGTCGCGCATTTCAATAAAGTTCTCCAGGGCCAGGTCGGCAATGGCATCGGCGTCGGCCTTGCGTTTTTTTTCGTATGCCTGGTATACCCGCGCCCAATCCGGGCCATATTCGGAGATGCAATTATCCAGTATCGCGCAATCTTCGAAGGCGCAATTCATTCCCTGCCCGTAAAAGGGAACGATGGCATGGGCGGCGTCTCCGAGTAGCAGCACTTTGCCGCCGATGTGCCAGGGCAAACATTTGATAGTGATGAGATTGCCGGTGGGATTGTTAAAAAAATCTGCGGTCAGCTCCGGAATAAGGGGAATAGTATCGGGAAAAATTTCCTGAAAAAATTGCCGAACATCTTCCGGTTTTTTGAGGGCATTGAAACCGGGCGTTCCTTCGTAGCCGAGGAAAAGCGTACAGGTGAAACTGCCGTCCGGATTCGGGAGGGCGATCAGCATATAGTCGCCGCGCGGCCAAATGTGCAGCATATTTTTATCGATCTGAAAACTGCCGCCCGCGTCCGGTGGAATGGTCAGTTCTTTGTAGCCATGCTCAAGATACATCTGGGATAGATTAAAACGGCCGATCTTTTGCATTTCCATGCGAACCGCGGAGGTGGCACCATCGGTAGCAATAATCGTGTCTCCGGAAACGGTGTGCGTTTCTCCGCGGGATTCGTCCTGGAATATCAATTCCCCTGCTGCGAGATCCCCGCCGAGGCAACGCTGATTAAAAAAAATCCGAACGTTGTTTTCGGATTCGGCCGTATCCATGAGTAAACAGTTTAAATCGCGGCGGGAGATGGAGTTGATAACTTCATCTTCGTTTTTGCCATAGGGCTGATAGGTTAATTGACCATCGACCGCATGCATCATTCTTCCGCTCATCGGCAGCGCATCCGCGAGTACCCGTAGATCAAGATTAACCCGGGAAAGTGCATGGATGCCACGGACGGAGAGGGCAAGGTTGATCGAACGACCCGCGCTGATCTCCGCTCTCCGCATGTCCGGCCGCCGTTCATAGATGTCCACCTGAAAACCGCGTTTCGCCAGATAAATTGCCAGCAGAGAGCCGGCCAGTCCTGCACCCACCAGAATAATGTGCTGCTTTTTCATAGTCAGATCCTTTCGGTTTCAATGAGTGTACGATATGCAGCTATTAAGGTCAACCCAAAAAGAAAGCGGCGCACTGAAAACAGTACGCCGCTTCTAGTAGTCAATGGTCTTTTCAGCCGCTCACTCAGCGTCAGCGTCACCAGCTTCAGCCATTACATCCTGAGCTTGTAAGCCTTTATCGCTCTCAACAACAGTAAAAGATACATCTTGTCCTTCTTCCAGAGATTTGTAACCTTCTGATTTGATTGCAGAATAGTGCACAAAAATTTCTCCACCCTGTTCACGAACGATAAAACCGAATCCTTTAGTATTGTTAAACCATTTTACTTTACCTCTTTCGCGATCTGCCATACTTTCACCTCCTTTCAAGCGCAATTAAAAATTGGGGAAAAATCAGGCAGATGTCCGAAACCATCATCCGTAAAGCTGTAAGAAAGTCGGGTAGACGACTGCCCCTGTTTAATTGTATTTCTATCATAGCCGGTCATTTTTTAGTGATAAAGTTATACACGAGCTAACTGCTCATCCGTCGGTTCCGCTCAGCAATACCAGGGTTCGTTCAGGTATGGCACGGCGGCCCGTTTATGATCATAAATATTTTCAGGAATCTCGGCATAGATGCCTAGGAGTTGCGATGTTTGTTCCCATACCGCTTTGAAAATTGCCCGCCGCGAAGCTTTTCCGGCGGCAACCTTTCGCACATTTTCATAAAGGAAATCCATCCGCGGATCGGGATGCGTCCATTCGTAGCCGAGGGCTTGCGCGTCGAAGTTACCGAGGAATTTTTGCGTTTCCGGCAGCGATAACAGGCGAGAGCCGTTAGGAATCAACAAGCGAATGGCCCATTGCACCGGTGAAATGCTCTCAACAAGATCAAGCTCGGCCATCAATTGCAGCGTTGCAAAATAACCTTCCAGGGATAGCCAGGGAGTAAAAGCAACCAGGGTTGGATTGAGATGAATACCGATTTCCCGGACGATGCGAACGGCCGCGATGAAATCTTTCCGGGTATGCCCTTTATCGAGAATCTGCAACACCCGGTCATCCACCGATTCTACAGCGCTGGTAATAAACAGGCAGCCGGTATCCCGCAGTATTGGCAGATGGCGGCGGTATTTGAGAAGATGCTCTACCTTAATGGTAACATCGTAGGTGATTTCCGGAAATTCCCGGTGAAGCGTTTTAACAATCGGCAACACATGGCCCGGGCCGTTCAGGAAGTCCGGGTCGCCAAAAGTAATATGCGTTGCGCCATTTGCGATTTGCTGACGAATATCCGCCAGTACAACTTCCGCCTGGATAATGCGAAAACGGCCATTGTATACCGGAACAATAGGACAGTGGCGGCAAAGGTGTTTGCATCCGCGGGTTGTTTCTACATAACCGGTAACTTTTTCCTGACCGTTACCTTCACATAAACGGGCATATTTCTCCAGGCCGGGCATATCGGCTCGGTCTGGCAACATAAATTGTTGGCGTTCCAGAGAAATGACCGCTTCCTGTTGCGGCGTTGCTGGCGACTGCTGCTCCAGGCGTTTTGCTAATTGGGCCAAACCGGTTTCAAATTCTCCGCCAAGAATGGTATGAACGCCATTATTGCGCAGGTGTTCTTCATTAACGGGAGCGTAGAGGCCATAGAAACAGAGGTGAGCGTTGGGATTAGCCGCTTTTATTTCCTGCAGGGATTCTATTGCCAGGCGGGTAGCAGTATGCATAGGGACGTAATATGCAATCAGGTCTGCTTCACGGGCGGCTTGTAACGGCAAGGGCTCAATGGAACAGTCCGTTACGGTAACAAGATGCCCATCAGCACGTAGCCAAGCAGCGGGGGAGGCTATACCAAATGGCTGTCGACCTAATTCGTAAAACGAAAGGAGTAAAATCTTCACTGGGGGAACATTCATAAAGATTCTATCTGACAGCCGTTCTCCGTTAACTTCGCCAAAAAAGCTAACGTATGTGTTACTCGGATGCAGCAGTCTGACAATACCTCAATACTTCTAGTAAAACATTCGAACTTACTACTTTGAGGGTTGATAGTAGGGATTATTACCACTGGCATGATCGGTTGCATCCAGAATTTCGGTGATTTCCGGAATATTCTGTTTGATCATTACTTCAATCCCCTGCTTAAGTGTGACGTCTACCATGCCACACCCTTTGCAGCCACCCCCCAGCTCAATGTAGGCAGTGCTGCCTTTAACGTCCAGTAACTGAACGAAGCCGCCATGAAGCGCCAATGCCGGATTGATCTGTTCATCAATCACCTGCTGGAGCTTCTCGGCAACCGGGCCTTCTACCTTATTGCGCTGAACAACTTTGTCAATTCTGAATCCGCCCCCCATACCGGTGGTGATAAAGTCCAGACGGACATTTTCTACCAGTGGGAGACTATCGGAATCAATGTACACTTTGAAATCGTCAAAATCGATTATTTCATCGTCTTCGAATGCTTCACCTTCCTGAACAAAGGCCAGGCTATATTCCGGATTAACCGGGGAAGTTGCTTCTGCCAGGACCCTGATGCCCAACACCGGGGATTCCGCACCGCTGATTAACTGCGTAACTTTTTCACGGGCGATATCCGTAATGGTTAATAATGGGGTACTTTCATCATTATTATCCGGAGCATTTTGGCTATTATTATCATCGCTATCGTTAGGATCTTTATCTTTCGGAGAGCCAAACCAGGCGGTCATCGGGGGTTCTTCCTGTCTTTAATACTTTGCTACAATTTTAATACAATATGAGCATATTACGAAGCCGTGATGATGACCGCAAATATTTTTTTTGAAAAAGTGCATTTTTTCGCTGTTTTCCCGGAAATAAGCGCCTTTCAGCCGTTTTTTTCAACGCCGGATACTTCAAAAATGGTTGTTTTTATCCGCTTTTCTTTCGTGAAATTTTTAGCGAATAAGCGTGTATGTGTATTTGAGGAGAACCGCCCGGTTATTGCTGACAGGCCGGCGCGGATAAAAATTGCCCCGATCTGTATTCAGGTCATCATTATAAACGATATAGAGGTCGCTGCCTTCCCGAAAGTTGTAGCGAATTCGTAAGTTCGTATTCAAAGGATGGCCATCGCGAACGCTGTTATACTGCATAAAAGCGTTGATCGAAAATTGTGTGTTGAGTGCCCCGCGGATCCGGATACCAAGCAGGTGCACATTCAGTGACTGATCGCGATTGGGGAAACGAATCCAGTCGATATTATAGTCCGCGCCGAGTTCCAGGAAGCGGGAAGGATACCAGTCGACGCCTAGCCCCAGGGAGCCGCGGGTGCCATCATAAAATTTACCGTAAGCAGCAAAAATGTTGGGACGGAAAAGATTCCCCTCCGGGGCGGAAATATTGAAATCCGGCATCCAGAAAGTGTAACTGCCAACCGGCACGTCTGCAGAATCCGAGAGGGAAAATGGTTCGCGAAGGTCCTCGTGCCAGGTGCGGGAGCCGACAAACAAAATTGCGCCGGATTTTAACTCCATCTGGAAAGGGGTACCGAAAAAGGCCGATTCCAGGGTGCCATCGCTGTTGCGTAAAAACGTTTCGCTAACAATACCCGGGCGCATAATGCGAAATGGCGATGCTTTCCCGGGAAACCAGCCGTAGTAAACATCTCCTTCCAGAAGCGTAAAGTCATTTCTGCGGATAAATCCCATACCGGGATTGTAAGACGGTCCGGAACGGGTGAAGCCGAACCTTGTATCCAACCCCTGGTTGCGGCGATGTTCCCACAGTAATAACATTCGGGCAGTATCGAAATAATCAGTATCCTGATCTTTCTCAAACGATTGCGAATAGCGCATGGTCAGGTAATGATCCTTATACATTTTGATAATGCCATCCAGGCCATAAGCGGTATTGTAGTCGCCATTAACGGTAATCCGGTTAGTGGCAATAATCCCAATGTAAGAATAAGGATTGAAGGCCTGCCGCCTTAAGCGGAGTACCCCAAAGTTTTCGGAATCAAGATTCCCTTTTTTATCGGTTTGCATATCCAGAAGGCCAAAGTCCCATTCACCGAGTCGTCCGACAAGGCGGGCGCCTCCGAGGATGCGCACTGGCGCGCCATCATCATTAATGCCGATACGCCGGCTGTGGAATAAGCGGCTGGGGCCGCCGGTGTTAAAATCGAAGAGGCTGGAACGCTCCTGAAAAAACTGCCGTTTTTCCGGAAAAAAGAGGGAAAAGCGCGTAAAGTTCACCTGCTGCTCATCGGCCTCGACCTGGGCAAAGTCTGTGTTCGCAGTTAGATCGAGCGTGAGGTTGCTGTTGATGTTGTATTTCAGATCCAGGCCGATTTCCCGGGTAACATCACTTGTTGTCACAAAACCGTTGGGATCGGCTGTTTCAGAAGCAATTTGTGAAGCACCGCCCAGTAAATAGGGCGTAATATAAACCGGTTTCTGGGGGTAGATGCCTTGCAGCAGTACATCCTGTGCCTTCGATGGTTTAAATTGGGCGGAAGACCATTCCGGAGAAATATCCGGGAAGATCACCCGTTCGTTTTGCCGGGCGAGATAGCGGTTGACGATCAGGCCCATAACAACATCTCCCTGGTTGTCCTGAAAGCCCAAACTGGTAAATGGAATACGCACTTCGGCGAACCAGCCTTTTTCGTTAATCACTGTTGCCGCGTCCCAGAAGCCATTCCAACTGTTATTCATCCAGTTGCCGGTGGCATCGTTGGAAATCGTCGCATCAATGCGGACGCCATTCGGAGTGGTCATAAACCAAAGCGCATTTTCGTTGTCATTGAAAGTATCGAGGATAATATGAAAAACATCGTCGTTACTATAGCGATCGCGATACATGGTATTGGCGCGAATTTCCGCCGGCGAGGCATCATGAAATTCCCCGAAAAAATAGAGATAATTATCATCATAACCGGCGCGTATAACGGTTTTTTCGCTGGGATCCGCCTGGTAGATCGGTTGAAAAGTGGTTAAGGGAAAATGCGGTATCGATTGCCAGGTACCTTCATTCATTTGGCCATCAATTATAATCGGACCAGTGATGCGTTGTAAGGAATAAGGATCGGATTGGGCGAAAATGTAAGTGTAAGAAAAGATTAATAAGAAGATGCGAATGGCGGTTCTGAAAATCATCACTGTCTCCCGGTTTAGTAAATCGCCAGTGCCCCAACGATACTTTTGCGGATGGTATAAGCGGCTGTCAGTTTCCTGCAAAGGCATAATTACTACGGGGTATAGTAGAAGGTTGCAGGAAATAAAAATTGGTGGCGCCTGCTACAATAAGAAAATTTTATCTATAGGGAAAGAATATTAACAAATTACGGCGAGAATCCAATACCCATAAAATTGATATCAGAGCAAGTATGTTAATACTGCCGCTCATGCAGAAACTGAGTAATAAAGTAAAGCGGATTGTCGTTATTTAACGGTGCAATCTGGGCAAGGGCGTCCAGGGAGCGGCGGGTATACTCTTCGATGACTGCTTCCGTTGCCTCGACAATTTTCAGATCATAGAGTGCTTTTTGAAAATCCTGAAAATTATCAAATTCCGGAATGTTCAGCGGGTACTTGCTGGCCAGTTCGGGATTGCCGGAAATCGTTTCCCGGTATTTCATGGTAACATAGGTTTTTTTGTCCATACGGAAATCGCTGCCGACCTGTTTGCCGAGCATCGATTCATCCGCGACAAAGTCCAGCAAATCGTCCTTGATCTGGAAACCCAGTCCAAGGCATTCACCAAAGAGGGCGAGCAGCGAGACCTGTTCCGGCGAGGCGCCTCCGCAGATGCTCCCCATCGAGCAGGCGATTTTGATCAGCCAGGCGGTTTTTTTGTTGATCATATCAAGGTATTCATCGACGCTGACCGATGCCCGCTTTTCAAATTCTTTATCCAATGCCTGACCTTCGCACACTTTAACCAGGGCATCGGTAAAAATTCGGGTAACTTCCGTTAAGCTGGCGGGGGGAGACTGGATCAACTGCTGATAAGCCATGCCGATCATGGCATCGCCAACGAGAATGGCAGTGCTATCGTCATACTTGATATGTAGGGTCTGGTAGCCGCGGCGCAGCTCGTCCTGATCCATTATATCATCATGAATAAGGGTGAAATCGTGGAATAACTCGACGGCAGTTGCAGCGGGGAGCGCATTGCTCAGTTTTCCACCCACACACTCGCAGGCAGATAAGGCCAGGAGCGGGCGAATTTTTTTGCTGGGCATCTGCAGAAAGTAGGCAATTGGTTCGACGAGACTACCGGGCAAATCCGGGCTTACCGACGATAAGAGTCCTTGCTGAATGTAGCTGAAATGTTCTTTAAACCGGTCTTCTAACTTCAATGTTAAGCGCTTTATTTAAATTCTTTGATAATCTCTAACAACTCTTTTTCTCCGTTGACATCTTTTAGCTTCTCGACGTTTTCTTCATTCTGGAAATTTCGGGCGAGCAGCGCCAGCGTTTGAATATGAGGACCGCTGGTGTCCATCGGAGAAAGCAGCAAAAATACAAAATGTGTGGGTTTGCCATCGAGGGAATCAAAATCGACCCCCTCACGGTTTAAGCCAAAAACCAGGACCATGTCATCAACGGCGTCGGTTTTAGCGTGCGGTACGGCCAGGCCATTCTCAAAACCGGTAGAGAGGTATTGCTCGCGCTCGATCAGATCTTTTAAGGCCTGTTCCCGGTTATTGATTTTTCCCTGGGCATCGGCAACATCCAGCAACTCTTCGATCAATTCGAATTTATTACTGTCACTCAAATCAAGTTTAATAAAGCGACTGTCGATCATTTCAACTAAATTCATTCAAGCCTCGACGAAATATTTATAACACTTATCTTTAAACTAGCGATAATCGAAAGATGTTCTACCGTTTGCTATCACCGAAGAAAAATAGCGATGCCGCATTAATTATAAGCAATATATGCCGAAATCGCACCCGAATATTTTATCCATAGCACGTTTTTAGCGAATTAAAAACATTTTTTTCGCAAGAAAGCCGCCCTCGGTTGTCAGGCGATAGATATAAATACCGGATGCTGCCGGTTGTCCCTGCGCGTCATATCCATCCCACACCACGGTATGATTTCCGGCCATCACGTTATGCTGCGTAAATTCCCGAATTTTACTGCCATTCAGGTTGAAAATTTCCAAAGCATAATCGCCTGCCTGCTTCAAGGCAAACTTGATGGTGGTTTCCGGGTTGAAGGGATTGGGATAATTGCCATAAAGCTGAAAGTCATCAGCTAGAGCGGAAACATTGTCCTCAATACCGGTGACGACGCCAAAATAAGCCCGTCCGATCAGGGTTGTGTCGATCACGAACGGATTGGGGAGCAAATCCTGATAGCCGGCGATTTGATTTGTGCGGGCAAGCTCCGCTGCATCGACCGGATCCATTGAATTCCACTGCCGCAAGACATCTTTTTGGGCGTTAAAAAAGGTCGGATCCTGCGCATCCGCTTCTGCTTTATACATCGTGTAAAAGTAGAACATTGCCCGGGCGACATTCCCCTTATGGTCTTCCCGTGGTTCGAAGACGTCATTGGAATTCAATTCACTGTAATCGTCAATCGATTGCGAGGGGATGGAAGTTAAGACCGAGGTGTTTAGATACCAGCGATCAGTGGCATTATCATTACTTTCTCCGAATTTCAGGCTGCCGCGGCCGCCATTGGGCACTTCGTTGCAGGGAAAGAGATGATGGAGATCGCTTTTGGCATTCCCGGATGCTGCTCCCTTACTTTGCGGCCAGGTATGTTCGGTATTAATAATCGGGGAAGCGCCATTCGTATAATTGCGCGGGTTGGAAACGCCATAAGGAACGGTGATGGTATAGCCACTGTATACGCAGGAAACAGAGTTGTTTTCGTTGTCGATATAAGCGTACATGACATCGCGTGCCGGGCCATAGCCAAGTACATTTGTCGGCTTATAGTTTTGTTTCAGGGCGTCAAGCAATGCCTGACCATGTAGATCCGGAAAGATCGGTTCTTGTGCCTGAGTGCATGCGGTTATACTGAGAATAAACAGAGCGGTAAAAAGATTTTTGAAATTCATCCAACTTCCTGAGAAAAACGTCCAAGTAATATCATCCCTGATACAATTTCCCTTGCCACACATTGCGGCGGCGCATTTCCTTTTCGATATCCTGCTGCACCTGACTGGCCCGTACGCCCCAAATCGGTGCGATAAGATGACGGGGGTGGGTTTCCCCGACCAGTCTTTGTAACATAATGTCCGGGCGCAATCGTTGTAAAAATTCGATGACCAGATCAATATAATCATGATATTTGAATACCGGAAAAGGATTGCGTTTATACTGCTGGGCCAGCGTGGTTTTTTCGACAATATGCAGGTGGTGCAGTTTCAGTGAATTTACCGGATATTTTGACACCACCGCCGCGGTGTCGATCATTTGCTCCCGGGTATCGCCGGGCAGGCCAAAAATGAGATGGCTGCAAATATGA
>JAUIFT010000719.1 GCA_030430345.1 Calditrichia bacterium
TTCAGAATTTGTAATCTTTCTGATAAGGAAGGCTATAAGCCAGTGTATTTTGTCCGATGCTCTCAGTATAGAAAATAATCAAAAGCACATTTGGCAAACCGCCGGATGTGCTTTTTTCGTTTTAGGGACACTTCAAAAAAGTAACAGGCTCTATTTATGAATAAATCCGCATTAAAATTAAGCGACTATGAACGGAAAGTGTATGCTGCGTTTGCCGGGTATTTACGTAATCGGGATTGGAAAACGAAAGGAATTCAACGCTTCGAAATAAAAAGTTATGCAGCGTTCGGTGCCTACTGCCAGGCTGTGGGGGAAGATTTTCAAACGGCGAAGCAGTTTTTACTATTCGGGTTGAAAACCAATTTGGATAATGAAGCTCATCAGCAATTTTTCCGGGGATGGGGGCTTGACATTGTGGCGCGGCAAATCAAAGCGGATGACTTTAATATTAACATCATTCGAAATTTCATTCGGCTTTTACGGGATAGCGGTATTTCCGAAGACATGCAGCAGCAATTTTGTAATCATCTCGACCACGTAGCGCTGGGGAAAGTCGCCAGAGAAAAAAACGCCGGCATGCATTCCATATACAGATTTGCATTGAGGACACGGGAGGCCGGCATGTCAGATGCCGCGTTGATCTTATTTTGGAATGAACTTGATTTTACAGCCCTGGGAAAGGGGGTAATCAACAAAGGTTATAGTATCTCGCTTTTGAAAAACTTTGTCCATTTGATGCTTACTTTAAATACCCCGTTAATGACGCGCCGCCAGTTTTTTAAGCAAATAGATTTCTCGGAGTTAGGCGAGAGAGTCAATAAGAAGCCATTGCTGACCGCAATTATGGACTTTTTAAACAAAGTTCGGGGGGCCGGTCTCAGTAAAGAGAACCAGCGGATTTTCTGTCATCAGTTGAATTACAGGACATTGGGTGAACAGGCAGAAAAAGACGGGAAAGGCATTGCAGTCATTACTTTTTTCTTAAACAGAATTCACCTGCTACGAGTTTCCAAACAGAAGCAACGGGCATTTTTTCAGTGTCTGAATCCGGTTTCATTGGCAATAAGAATCAATGAATCCGATATCGGTTACGCAACCATTTTAAAATTTATCTCCTTTTTACAGAAATTAGCCGATGAAGATTCACAGAAGGCGTTTTTCGATGTCTTGGACTGGAAGCAGTTTACCCGCCTCGATCCGGCAGTGCCGGGAAAACTAAATGTGCTGATTCGGCTTATTTATATCCTGGCGAATAATAAAAATATTAGCCGGGAGAAATCCTTGCAATTTATTGAAGCTGCCGGTTGGCAGTGTTTAAGGCAAATCGGTTCGCTTTTGCCGCCGGACACTCTGGCGGCGCTACATCTGTTTTTAACAGATCGCTGCAAATTGACGACGGAAGCGCTAATGGCGCAGCATTTTACCTGGGGATTTGAAGAATGGCTGCATGCTTTTACCAATAATCCGTATCAAATGCCGGAATATTTCCCCGATAGCCGCCGCGCGTTTTTCAGTCACGCTTTAAAACATTTGCTAACCGATGACAGCACCTGGGCATTTCTAAAAACAGAAAATCTCAGCTTAAGTGCCTGGAATATCCTGATTCGCAATATGGAGGTTTCTGACCGGGATGAGATTCGCGAAAATATTTTACCGGCGCTCTACGCTTTACCGGCTGCAAAGGTTGAAAGGATGATTGGCAAAGCAAATCTCGCAGAGATTGGCATGTTTCTTTCCAGATTCAATCCCAAGCACCGGTATTCGCCCTGGCCATTTAAAGACGCCATTGATTTCAACCAAATCAATTTTTCGAAAGCATTGGAGGCGACCCCGCTAAAGGCGCTTGCATACTTTATTTTTAATTTCTACTACATCGATGGCGCACACTGGGCGCATGCTTTTGCTCAAAAAACAGATCGTGCCGGTGACGAGGTTTTAAAAATGATGGCGTCTGCTGACCTTAAAGCCATTGATTTTTTTTTCTGGCATTTATTGATGGGTTTACCGAACGGTCGTCAACCGTCGCTCTTTACCCATCCGGCGGTAAGCAGACTCATTATTGAAAAAGCCAATACCGATGCTGAGGATTATTTAGTGGGTATTATCGGCACGCTGAAACTCTCCGGTTGTGATATTCCGCCCTATTTTATTGCAGCCATCGACATACAAGCAGCGAAGCGCGCCTGCCAATTGGCATCCCGGAAAAACGATGTTCGTTTAATGCGCACTTTAGCCGGACTTCAAGTGATAGCGGGCGGAACATTACGTAACTCTGAAAAGGCTGCCTATCTCCGGTTTTTGCATAAGCAGGACTATTATAAGGAATTGTCTATCCCCAATTACCGCACTACCCGGCAGCAACTGGAAAGCTGGCTGAGCAGGGCATTTATAAAAAGAGAATCCAGGAAGAAATCCAAAT
>JAUIFT010000720.1 GCA_030430345.1 Calditrichia bacterium
CCGGCCTGGCGGGGCAAGCTTCGCACGTCATTTGAATCGATCCGGGTGTATATGCGATAGTCGTAAGCGACGCCATCTTCCAGCGCGCCATCGACATAGCTATTACTCCCATCATTGATAGAATCGATCAACGCCCCGTCTCTTTCGATCATGATATGATAGCTGCCGACATTGAGGGTATCACCACCGAGAGTGCGCTCCGGATTAACCCAGTGCATCTCAATGGAATTCGGTGTTTCATAATCGCTGTAGGCGGAGAATGATGCCGGTGATTGCGGCGCGGTAAAGCCAGTCAACAAGCTGGGCTTAAAAGTTTGAACCGCCCAGTTCATTCTATCTGCCTGGCCGGGCGTAAACTCGTACATACAGGCGTCATTACTATAATCCATGTAATTATGAATGGGATCTTCTCCGGGCGCGGGGCAGCTATCTCGTCCCAGCGGGCATCCGGAGGATGGTGTTTGCTGATAGGGTGTGTCGTCCACTTCATCACCCGGGGCGGTGCATCCACCGGTGAAGGTATGGTAAAGTCCCAGGTAGTGGCCAACTTCATGCGTGCCGGTCGCCCCAAGGTTAAAAGGAGACGCGCTGCCTCCGGGCAAAGACTCATTCAAAACCACAACCCCATGCAAAGGGTTGGATTCATCAAAGCTCCAGGGTAGATAGGCCCATCCCAATAAGCCTCCCCCCAATCCGGCGAGGTAAAAATTCAGCACCCGGGCGGGATCGATAGCCAGGGCTTGCTTGAAACCGTCTTCATCATTGCCATTATACCAGGTATTGTTCGCAACCGTATCAACACTGAACAAATGAAAATTAAAGCCAGTGCCGGCAAAACTGGCGTTCATGGTATCGATCTGCGCTTCCAACTGCCAATAGTCAACCATCCCAACGCCGGAGGTAGTGGTAATAATATGGAATGCGACGGGAATCGTAATTTCACTTTCCAGTAGATCCCCATTAGCCGCTCTCCAGGCAGCCATGTCTTCCGGTGCGCGGGTATCACCAGGCGCATCTCCGGGTGTGGCACAGCGAATCATTTCCACCATATTTCCATTGCCGTCGGCAACTTCAACGGTATGATGATCCTGGCGGGCAAAGAGAGAAGAGATCAAAAAAACTATAGTGAAGGCGGTCAATGCGAACAATTTCGGTATATGCATAAAAGATCCTTTGCTTGAGTATTCTTATTCATATACCCGATAGTTACGGCCTTCCCTATAAAATGGATCAGATTAGTTAGCGTTGTTCGTTCTTTGTTCTTCGAACAACGAAGAAAGAATTAACCGGGATTTTTCGGTTTTATTAGTTATGACTGTAAATAATCCGAAAAATAATCGCCCAGCTTGCGATAAACCTGCGCCTTAAACTGTACAGTATTTTCGCAAAGCTCTTCAATCGTCATCCAGCGCCAATCCTCAAATTCATCATCCGGGGCATTAAGCGGATCGATGTCGCTTTCCTTTCCGATAAACCGGAAAAGAAACCAGCGATGTACTTGTCCCATCGATTGCACCTGAAGGCGATAGACCTCCGGAAATTCATAGGCAATCCAATCGGGATATTCGTCAACCAGCTGCACGGATTTGTTATCCAGTGCCGTTTCTTCATACAGTTCCCGCATCACCCCTTCGATAGGTTTTTCGGTAATTTCCAAACCGCCCTGCGGGAGCTGCCAGTTATTTTTAACGTTGCTACCAGTGCGGGCGAAGGCGAGTATTTTTCCGTCTTCCCGAAAAATAACAGCACCGGTGCCAGCGCGGAATTTTCCTACTGCCATAGTTTGCTACCTCATTTTTTTGGGAAGGCACAATATAAAAGTAGTAGCGGGGATTGTAAAGTGAAGAGATTTTTTAACTGTTAAACAGGCCTCAGCAAATTTACGTCCAGGTAAATTTGCTGAGGCGGCGTTTCTCTATTCCTCAAAGACCTGATAATAGGCGCTGAGATATTCAATAACTTCCACTTCGTTCGGGGCAAGTTCCGGCAGGTAGCTGGCGATGGCCTTGCGGATCGCTTCGCTGAATTCCAGATAGTTACCGGTTTTGTTGCGCACAAACGGATCGAGTTTCTGAATGAGCTGCCAGTTACTTTCCACATTCGCAGCTTTCATATTTTTCTCCAGTTCCGGTGCGGTGCCGTCAGGAATATCCGGCAGAATGCGGCTCACGAAGGTTACCCGGTGCATCACTCGCCAGCAGGGCGGTTTCTTCTCTGCTTGTTGCGCCTGTTTTAAGGCAAGCGCATTCGGATGATTTCCCTGTAACCAAATGGGGTCGACCACATTATTGAAAAAAGTGTCAAAATATGACATTATTTTTCCTATGAAACGATTGCTGATGCAACAATTATTAGACTGGAAAACGAAATCCGACCGCAAGCCTCTAATTTTAAAAGGCATCAGGCAGTCAGGTAAAAC
>JAUIFT010000721.1 GCA_030430345.1 Calditrichia bacterium
CATTTACCTCCGCGACAACGCACTTCGCGGCTTCCGCGGCAGATTTGACAATATCGGTGGAAACGCCGTAACTGCAATAGCCATGCTCATCCGGCGGGCTAACCGAAATAAAGGCGACATCAATAATCACCCGGCGGTTTTTAAAGAGCCGGGGAATCTCCGAGAGAAAAATCGGGGTGTAATCCGCCCGCCCCTCCGCCACGGCATTGCGAACATTTTCCCCAATAAAATAGGCGTTATGGCGAAATTTGCTGCTAAATTTTTCTTCAACATAGGTGGCAACACCAAGGGTGAGAATGTGGATGATTTCGGTATCAATAATATCTTGTTTTTCGGAAAGCGCTTCGACCAACGTTTGCGGCTCTCCGGCGCCGGAACCAATGAATACCCGGTTTCCCGGGTGAACAACTGCTACTGCTTTTTCTGCATCTTTAATCTTTTCCGAATATTTTTCCTGCCATCTCATGATTATTCCTCCAATACATTTTATAACCACATCTCAATGCAAAAATTTAAAGCGGAGAATTGGCAAAGTCGATCTTTTCAAAAAATAATTCTGGAAAAAAGCAGCTCCCGAAAAAAATACTGTATAAAATTCACGGGATAGTCTATTTTAAATATGTGCTTACAAAAAGGGAGCAAAATGAAAAAAGATCTGGTAATACTCGGCATTTGCAGCGATGAAAATTCCAGTTTTTTACGGGGGACAGCCGCCGCCCCTCCGCTAATTCGCGAGGCACTCTACAGTAATTCCTCAAATGGGGCATCAGAATCCGGTGTCGATTTCCGTAACAATCCTCGCATTCGAGATGCTGGCGATCGTTTGATTGCTCCCGGGGAAAAAACATATTTAGGGATTGAGCAGCATGTTCAGGAAGTGTTGCAATCCGGAGGTATGCCGTTGGTGCTCGGTGGCGATCATGCGATAAGCTATCCGGTATTACGGGCGATTCACCAGCAGCACGGAGCGGTTAACCTGCTGCACTTCGATGCCCATACCGATCTCTACGATGAATTGGAGGGGAACCGCTATTCCCACGCCTGCCCGTTTGCGCGTTCGATGGAAGATGGATTGGCGAAACGGCTGGTGCAGCTTGGTATTCGCACACTGACCGCGCATCAAAAAGATCAGGCGCAGCGTTTTGGGGTGGAGATACACCAAATGCAATCACTGATGCAAACGCCTTATCAACCTGATTTTGATGGCCCCCTTTACATTTCCTTCGATATCGACGTGTTTGATCCGGCATTCGCTCCGGGGATATCCCATTATGAACCGGGCGGAATGTCTGTCCGTGAGGCTTTGGCTGTTATTCAGCAAATCAGAAATCCGATTGTCGGGGCGGATATCGTCGAGTATAATCCGCGCCGTGATATCCATAATATGACCGCTTATGTTTGTGCCAAGCTGGTGAAAGAAATTGGCGCGCGGATGTTGCTAAATGAGTGAAGATAGGCAGCTGAGATAGTAAGGAAATATTTATTTTGTAGCATAGACTTATCCCTGTGTTGTCATTTTAAAATATATGTTTTTTCCAAAAATTTGAAATCACCGTCTTGTTTCCGAAACAGTTTCAATATAAATTCCGCCTCGTTTTATTGATCCAGGAAAGCGTTTTTCAAAGATTCGGAGACAAACTATTATGCATATCCCACCGTTGTTAACAGATGTCGTAATTATTTTTTCTCTGGCGATCGTTGTGCTTTTTGTTTGTCACCGCTTAAAATTGCCGGCCGTTGTCGGTTTTCTATTCACAGGTATATTTGTCGGGCCCTTCGGCGCGGGGTTGATCAAGGATATGCATGATGTTGAAATCCTTGCCGAAATTGGCGTCGTCCTCCTCCTCTTTACTATCGGTATCGAATTCTCGCTGGAAAAATTACTGAAAATCCGCAAACCGGTGCTGATTGGCGGCCCGCTTCAGGTAGTGCTCACCTTTGCCGCTTCCTTTTTCATTGCCCGGGAATTTGGGCAGCCTGTCAATAACGCCATTTTTATTGGCTTTCTGGTATCCTTAAGCAGTACAGCTATCGTTATCAAACTGCTTCAGGATAAAGCGGAAATCGATTCGCCGCAAGGGAGCACAGCGCTGGGCGTATTAATCTTTCAGGATATTATCGTGGTGCCGATGATCCTCATTACCCCTTTGCTGGGCGGCGCTTCCGGAAATGTGGGAGAATCTTTACTGATTTTGCTTGGTAAAGCGGCTGCCATCATCTTGCTGGTAATTGTCAGCATCAAGTATATTGTCCCGAAATTGCTTTACCAGATAGCCCGGACCCGCAACAATGAGCTCTTCTTACTTAGCGTGGTAGTGCTTTGCTTTGGTGTCGCCTGGCTGACTTCCCTGGCGGGATTAAGCCTTGCCCTTGGTGCTTTTCTTGCCGGGTTAATTATTTCGGAGTCCGAGTACAGC
>JAUIFT010000722.1 GCA_030430345.1 Calditrichia bacterium
ACCCGGTAGCAGCCAAGGTCTTTGAGAATTTCTACCATCTCTTCATCGATTTTATCCGCACGGGAAATGCATTCGAACGGCAAGCGAATACCGGCATCGCGCATCAAACCGTGGAATTTGATTAACCAGCGCTTGTTTACCGTAAACACATCATCGGCAAACCAGAGGTGGGTCGGTTGATATTTGCCAATGATCTCCTGAATTTCCGCCAGCACCTGTTCCGGCTTGCGGCGGCGATGCGTCCAGCCATATACTGAGTGACTGCACCATTTGCAGGTAAAAGCGCATCCACGCGCAGTAATCAGCGAAACTGAGCGTTGCCCGTGATACTTTTCCCAGGTATCAAGATATTTGTGGAGATCGATCGCCTCCCGGTCGGGAAAGGGATACTCATCCAGCTGGCGCTTGCTGGCTGCCCGGGGATTTTCGACGACAGCACCTTCTTCATCCTTAAAGCTGACGTTGGCGATACCATGCAGTTGATGCTTCCCCCGCTCATCCAGCGCCTGCAAAACCTCCATCAGCGCTTCTTCTCCCTGCCCGGAAATGATAATATCCGCCCCATAATTTAAAAACTCCTGCACCTGGGTCGAGGCATCCGGCCCGCCCAGCAATGCTACAATGCCGTTATCATTGCAGTAACGAATCAATTTCATGACGTTGTATTTCGTCAACAAATTACAGTGGATACCGAGCACATCGGGTTTTTCCGTATCGAGGTGAGCGATTAACGCCGGGTAGGTCGAGAAAGTGGTATCATACACCGACACCGGCATTTTCTCACGCTTCAGATAGGCGGACAAATAGAGCAATCCCAACGGCGGGTAAGGTTTCATCACCTCCTGCTCGTGCGGATCTTCCGCGATAAAATATGTATGAGTAAGGATAATTTTTTGCATAATTTTTATTCTTGAGCCAATACAGGTTTTTAGACCTATGGCCTTAGGCCTAAAAACCTAAGGCCTTCATTTCTAGCCATCTACCGCCAGGTACTTCCGCATCTCCCGTTTATAGCGCCACATGCCGGGGATATGCCGGTATTGCGCTGCCAACCGGCGGAGGCGCCTGGTGAAAGACTGCCGGCGGCGAAAAAGCGATACAAATCCGAAATAATGATGGGTATACTGATGGAGCGCCCGGTAAAAATCCGGGTGATATTTCCCCGGAAACATTATGGCCAGATCGCCGCTGTCACTCCAATTTTTTTTATCGTCCATTAAGTCTACAACCTTCTCATAAAACGGGGTATTTTTTAAGGGATAGGAAACGGATATGCCAATATGATCCGGCTTGCAGCTTTTTACCAGTGCGAGGGTTTGCAGAATATCATTATAATCTTCTCCGAGGTAGCCATATTGCAAAAAGAAACCGACCTTTACGCCATTTTTTTGCAGCAGTTGATTGGCCTGTTTGATAGTGTCTATCGTTTCATCTTTCTGCATGGCGTCGAGGATTTTTTGCGAACCGGATTCCACGCCCAGCCAGACCTCATCGCAGCCGGAGCGGGCCAGGGCTACCGCACTTTCTTCGTTGATCAAATCCGCCCGATTCTGGCACTTGTAGGGGATATGGACATTGAGGCGTTTCAATTCTTTTCCGAAGGCATCCAGCCAATTCGGTTTCAGGCCGAAAATGTCATCGGTTACCCAAATGTGATCGGCTTTTAGTTCATTGGCCATCATAGCGAACTCTGCCGCCGCCCGCTCCGGGGAAATCGCTTTGTAGGTGCGTCCGTACAACGGCTTCGCGCACCAGTTACAGCGAAACGGGCAGCCGTGCGCCGTGGAAATATTCAGGGAGAAATATCCCTGGCTGCGCAGCCACATCTCCCGATAGGGCACCAGGTCAATTTTATCCCAGGCAGGGAAGGGCATATCCTCCATGGGGAAATTGGTTTTAATCTGCGGCTTCTCGACATAAGTTTTTTTATCCAGATAGGAAATGCCGTCCAGCGCATCAAATCTGCGGCGCTGCGGATCGTCCTGCAGCATTTTCATCAGGCCGACAATCGTCTTTTCCGCATTCCGATGCACAACCAGATCGAAGCCAACGTTCAGGTAATCTTCCGCCTGATCGGACGCATCGGAGCCATGAGCGATAAACAGACCGGTCTTTTTGGTTTTTTCCATCATCTGAAAAATAGCGTCACGCATATTTTTCAGGCACATTTTTGTCAGGAAATTGAAGTCATCATCATAGAGAATGAAAACATCCGGTGCTTCCCGTTCTATTGCCGCAGCGAGACCACTGCCATCTTCGTCAAACATAACATCATAAAACGTGGCATCGATGTCTAATTGCTGCTTCAACCAGGCAGCGAGCGTAATGGAGGCTAATGGCGGATAGGGTTTTTGCAGGGCAGCCTCTTTCCGGTCCAGGTATAAAAAATAGGAGTGACTAATCAACACTTTCA
>JAUIFT010000723.1 GCA_030430345.1 Calditrichia bacterium
AGGAATATGGTCTAACTTTTAGCTAACACTACCAGATACTTAATCTTCCAGAATTCGTCCGGATTAACAATTTCCAATATAGTCTGATTGTTTTCATCCGTAACAATGTGATATGATTCCGGGTTATGGGGAGAAACAATGTCGATTTTCTTCACCGCCGGATCAAACGGAATGGCGGATGTTGCGACGATATCGGTAGCGGTAAAATGGTTCGGATCAAAATTAGCAGCCAGCTTCTTGGTCTTCCGCAGGCCCAACAATCCGCCCTTTTCTTCGATAATGCCTTTTGTCTTTAATTCTTTTTCGGTGCCAACAACATAGTAGGCTGTATTGAGTGCCCGGGTTTGTTCGGCGATCCGTGCTTCTTTATTTTCCAACTCTTTTTCAACTTCGGATACCCGAATACCAAGCTCTTCGGTTTCCGCATGGAGTTCCTGAATTTTCACTTCCCGCTCGCTGATCACATTGTTCAGGCCTTCAACCATTTCACTCAGCGAGGTTGTTTTCAACTCTCCATCTTTAATCTTCTTACGCAAACTGGCAATGCGTTTTTTACTGCTTTTCAAATAACTATCGATGCTGGAAATGTTATTCAGCATCTTCATTTTTAATTCGGGGGTTTGCTCTTTTTCCAGATTCTTGGAAATTTCCAGATGCAATCCCTCACGCTTGCGAATCAGCTCAAGATTATCATAAACATCATTCAGAGTTTTTGTGTACTCGGCAATGAATTCGTCTTTCGCCTGAGATTCTTCGATCAAGCGATCGTATTCACTTTGGATTTCAGCTTTCTGGGTTTCCAGCTGATCAATTTTATCCTGATTACAGGAGAAGATGAAAAGGGCAAGAAAAATATAAAGTGGAGCGAGTTTCATAGGTACCTCTATTGTCTGTTTTGTCTATCCCTGTGTTTAAAAATATCAGCATCCTGATTGCTGATGACCTTTACTTATACAAGCAGTATGCCAGAAATTTCGTAATAGAGTAAAAACCTTCGGAGTCCCTACCAGGCAAGGTTTTTAGCGGATTTTAAATATTCAAACATGAATCACTGAAAGCAGGTTTTGTGTCCAACAGGACACAGGGGCGATAAGAAGGGCGGATTCGCTTCAAAAACGCGTGTCATTTCGGACACATGGATGTGTCTTTAAAGATACATAATTTCCGGGTTTTAGAAGGCAAGTTTACTTGTATTCTTCTGGAAAGTATAATCGGTGGGCTTCATTAGCATATGGCCATTCCAGCCGGTCCAGTTGCCGCTGCAACGCTGCCATTGGCAAGGGATGTTCCCGTTGACCGTTTCGGGCGATCAATTCGCTCTCCGGCGTCTGAAAAACTACCAGCGTAGTCAGGGCATGATAGTCAAATCCCAGTTGGAGAATCGGGCGGCGAAGATCACGGCGGATATTAGTGGCATCCCAGGCAATTTTTCGATGCTCGCGAAGTGCTTGCCGTAATTGTTTTTTCGCTTCCTGCAGCACTTCCCCATTTTTTGACTGGTCGTTGCGCCGGCCGGTCAACTTCAGGCGAATATCATCGAGGGAGATGATCTGATGATCTGATAAATGTTTTTCGATCCAGGTAGATTTTCCACTGCCGGCCGGCCCGCAAACCATCAGCAGTTGCGGAAAGCTGTCCCGGTATTGATAGGAACGGGCGATGGCTTCCTCCCGCTGGTAAATAATGCCTGCCTCATAATCCCGCACCGCATTGGCATAAACCAATGTCCGGGTATCCGGGGGAAAATCCGCCATCGTTTCATCGATATACGCCTGCCATTCCTGATAAGGGTTGTGCTTCTCCCACAATCCCCAATCTTCGGCAAACATCCGAAACAATGAAAGGTGCTCCAACTGATCAGGCAGATCCGGGCAAATACGGCCACGCATATCGGCCAGCTCAAACTGGTAAAGTGCTTTCAGATTGGCGAGTCTGGCTAATGTATAATACTCACGGGCATCCCGGTTTCGGATGACCAGCAGTTTTGGATCATGATGCAGGCCGACAATATTCAGCACTCCCTCAATAACATCGCGCGGCAGAGGCAATTCTGGTAGCTTGAGCGCAAGGTAGGAGCGCCCGCGATCTGCATGGTGGGGCGAAACAATTCGCATTCGCCCATGGCGCATTTTCCGCGCGGACACCAGACTTTTGGCAATATCATGAAAAACCCCGCCAAGGATCAAGGTCATTCGCTGCCTGGCCGTTAATTCTTTTCCCTCATCAGCCAGCCAACGATAAATTTCCTCCAACACCATGCGGGTATGGATATAAACATTGCCTTCCCCATGCCAGACAGGATCCTGCTCGGTTTTTTCCATTTCGTACATCAGGGGAAAAAGCTCCCCCCACTGTTCGATGAAGTTATCCAGGTCCGGGGTGGCGCCGGAAAACA
>JAUIFT010000724.1 GCA_030430345.1 Calditrichia bacterium
GGATATAACAAACTTCCGATAATGATATCGGCACGGGTTCTCTCAATACTTTCAGAATAACTGCTGAGCCAATCCGGAGCAGCAACACAATCGGCATCGGTAAAAATGAGGTACTCCCCTTTTGCTGCTTCAATACCACGATTGCGGGCAATATAGGGATCTTTACGATTTTCCTTCAACAGCGTTACCGGATATTGCCGCACAATCTCCGCAGAACGATCCTCCGAACCGTTATCAATAAATATCAGTTCGAAATCGCTTGCAGCAAAATCCTGGGCTATCAGTGCCTGCAAACATTGTTCAATTCGCTTTTCTTCATTGAGAAAAGGTACGATGACAGAAAAAAACATTAATACCCTTTTTGTAATGATGTAATTTCAAAACGCAGCAAATAAAAAATCCACAGGGTGAATACCGCTGTTTTTAATGCAATTAACCCCGGAAACCACAAGAAATGTTTGGCCTCCAAATAATATATTATCGGAAAATAGATGTAAGTAATAAGGTCCAGGATGATAATGCCGGTAATTTCGCCGGGTGATCTTGCCAGAAGGATGAGCAAAGGAAAAATCCAGAGTATCCATTGTGGCGAATAGAATTTGGCAAAAAGAATAAATCCGAGGATCGATAATGCCGACCAGCGGATCACTTTTTCCCAGTTGTCGATGCGGACGAATAGACAAATCCCCGCAATAGCAAACTGGAGTAAGAAGAAAATTTTTTGCAGAAACGAATCAATGATAACATCCGGCGTTCCCAGCATCTGTAGTGCAACGGCTATCAGGTGAAAGAGACTTTCCGCATTCCCCCCCCGGGAAAGATGGAAGCGGTAAGGGATCATAAATCCTTCCCAGCCGATTGCTATGATTGTCGGCAAAATAATTAACAGGCCGGTTACTCCATAACAGGCGGTTGCCCGGAAGATCATTTTTTTATCAGTATGCCATAGATTACTGATAAATACCGGCAGCAGCACCAGGGCATACCATTTTGTCGCTGTGGCGATCCCCAAGACGATGAATGCGGTATAGATCATTTTCCGTGAGAGGAATATAAGACTTACCAACGTCAGGAGTGCCGGCAGGATATCGTAGCGGTTATGCACAAAATACCAACTGGCTGGCAACAACAGCAAAAAAGCCAACCAGCGTTTATCATTACGTTCGGCATAAAGCAGAAAAATAGTAACGGAAAGAAATAAGGCCATCAGCAGGGAGAACATCTGCCGGTATCCCGCTTTCGCGCCACTGCGATTCACCGTTAATTGATCCCGTTCAAGATTTATAATATGCGGTAGTGCAAAAAACCAGGTCGCAATTTGCGGATACTCCGAGAAGACATCCCGGTAAGGCTGAACACCACTATTTACCCATTCTCCCCGTTGGAAATAGATATCAATATCGTGATGATCATTCACAGACGGATATGGCCCGAACGCTGTCGCCATCAAAGAAGTAATCACTAAAAACCCGGTTAACAGGCCAGTCTGCAATGGTGTTAGCTTTTTTTTGCCGGAGATGTATGCTTTCTTCACTTCTGTATGCAAATTTTTAAATTGATAATACTTTTTATACACGTATTGGCGAGATAATTGTCGCTACTTTCCGGACAAGCACATCAAGCGTATATTTTTCCTGAAATAGCTTCTGGGCATTGCGACTCAGCAACTGTGTTAATTTTACATCATCTATCAGCCGGCAACATTGACGGGCAAATGCATCTGCGGAATCGGCAATCAGCAATTCTTTTTCGTGCCTCGCTGCAATCCCTTCGGCCCCGATACTGGTGGAAATTACCGGCCGCTGATAGCTAAACGCTTCCAACACTTTGATTCGGGTGCCACCGCCGGCACGGAGCGGCACAACAACCGCTTTGATTCGCTGATACATCGGGGAAAGCGCTGTAACAAACCCATGAATATGACAATCTTTTAATTTTCGATAGCGCGCAGCCCCTTCCCATTTACCGGAACCAACAATATGAAATTCAACCTTCCCGCCGGCATTTTTCCGGATTTGGGGGAATATTTCCTCAATAAAGAATTTCAGTGCGTCCCTGTTAGGGTAGTAGTTAAGATTCCCGACGAACAGCAGCCGAAAGACATCATTGCGTTCAGGATTTGAAACAGCTGCCGGTGACCGTAACACATTAGGGAGGACGGAAATTTTCTTCCCCGGATAATCCTTTTTTAAGATTTCGCGATCCGCTTCGGAGCAAACAATGACGTTGTCAAATTGGGGGATAAATGTTTTTTCTTGCTCCCGGGAAACCCTTGCCTGCAGTTCCGCGACACGGGCCAGCCGTGCTTCCCCATTTGCCTGATATAATTCCGCCATTCGCCGGCCGGTAATCGATTCGATGTCATCCAAATCGAGCATCTTTTCCCGGAGTGAGG
>JAUIFT010000725.1 GCA_030430345.1 Calditrichia bacterium
GGGGACCGAACTCCATGCGTCCCTGGAACCAGCCAATCACTTTTTCGTTGGCGATAAGATCGGCGATTTTTTCCGGCACATCCGCTTCATCCAGTTTCTGATAAGGAATGTTGTTCTCTGCGAGAAATCCACTAATTTGCCCATTCTTAAAAATCGGCCCGAGATATGCACCAGCCATGGTATCGGTTTTATTATCGCGAGTTCTTTCGTTATCCAGATACTGGTACCAAACGGCCAGTGCCGCGCCCAAAGCGCCGCCGGCATCACCGGCTGCCGGTTGAATCCAGATATCATCAAAATAGCCGGAGCGAAGCAGTTTCCCGTTGGCTACGCAGTTTAGCGCTACACCACCGGCCATACAAAGATAAGGTAAATCAAGCGCTTTACGAATATGCTTGCCCATTTTCAGCATAACAATTTCCACCACTTCCTGAACGGAACGGGCCAAATCCATTTCCCGCTGAGTAAGGTCGGATTCCGGTTTACGGGGAGGCGCGCCAAAGAGCTTGTGGAAATTATCGTTCGTCATGGTAAGACCGGCGCAATAATTGAAATAATCCATATTCATTTTGAAAGAGCCGTCTTCTTTAATGTCGATCAGTTCTTTCATAATCAGATCGGTGTATTTCGGTTCGCCATAAGGCGCCAGGCCCATCACTTTATATTCACCGGAATTAACCTTGAAACCGGTGTAATAGGTAAAAGCGGAATAGAGTAGGCCGATGGAATGGGGAAAATTGATATCGGCAACGATCCGCAGCTTATTGCCTTTGCCATAGCCATAACTGGAAGTCGCCCATTCACCAACGCCATCCATGGTCAGAAAGGCGGCATCCTGATAGGGAGAAGGATAAAAGGCCGATGCTGCATGGGATTCATGATGTTCGGGAAAAAGCACTTTCCCTTCGAACGCCAGGGCTTCCTGGATCATGTTTTTCATCCAGAGCTTCCGCTTTATCCAGAGCGGCATGGCTTTAATGAAAGAATTTATTCCCCGGGGTGCGTAGGCGAGATAGGTTTCCAGCAGCCGCTCAAATTTGAGAAATGGTTTATCGTAAAAAGCAATATAGTCCAGGTCTTTACCGCTATTCAGACCGCCCTCTTTTAAACAATACTCGATGGCATTTTCCGGGAAACGGAAGTCATGTTTTTTACGGGTAAAACGCTCTTCCTGAGCAGCAGCAACGATTTTCCCATCCTGAACCAGACAGGCGGCGCTATCGTGATAATAAGCCGATATACCAAGTATATTCATCGTTTCATATTCCTTAATCGTTTATTAGCGCTAATTTGCTAGAATGAAGTATACAGAGCGGACGTAGCATCCCTCTTCCTTGAGTTATGAGGATATGCAACTGGTAACTTGGGCAATGTATCGGGAGCAAACTTCCTCCAATTGATAAAATAATAGGCATAGTTTATTTCATACAGTTGCTATAACTCAAGATTTATACAATATAAAAAGAAAATATCCGGTTGATACTCAAAAAATGCACGACGATCGAAAATTATGGAAACAAATAGGGATTTGTCGATAAAAATTCACTGGAAAGATTTTAGCGAGCAGTTTTGTATTACCGGACTCTGTGAATCCGCCCCGGATCATTGACAAAGAAAGGAAAGTGTTGTAAGATAGCAATAAGACTGCTTGTTGATAAACAGCGGACAGCAGCGAAAGGATGTAATTGAGAACTTATTTCGGATATTTTATTCTGATCTTTTTTTTATTTTGCGGCTGTTCCAAAAATTACAGCTCTGCAGATGTTGAGGGTGGGGGATTGGCTGCGGAAAAGGGCAGTGAGCAGGATAGAAAAAACCGGGCAAAGAAAAAGCCGGTGGAAAAGTTTCGTCCGGCACCGGTGGCCAGGGATAACTGGGATCAGCCCTTTTTACCGGCATTTCCCGGCGCGGAAGGATTTGGTGCGAAATCCCGGGGGGGACGCGGCGGCCGAGTCATTTATGTCGAAAATCTGAATGATAGCGGGCCGGGGAGCTTGCGGGCCGCCGTTGAAGCGCAGGGGGCACGCACAGTTCTCTTTAAAGTGAGCGGTACGATTCGCTTAAAGAGCCGTTTGCAGATTCGGAACCCTTACATCACAATTGCCGGTCAAACTGCACCGGGTGATGGTATTTGCTTGCGGGATTATCCACTGAACATTTATGGTCCGGCACATGACGTTATTATTCGGGGAATCCGTTCCCGCCATGGGGACGACACCGATGCACCGCGCCAAAAAGCGGATGCGATTGGGTTGCAAGCCGAAAAGCCGGAAAAGCCGGTTTCCGATGTGATCATCGATCATTGTTCCCTCAGCTGGGGAATCGATGAAAATTTTCAGGTCTGGGATTATTGTAAAAATATTACCCTGCAATGGTCGATTATCAGCGAGGGG
>JAUIFT010000726.1 GCA_030430345.1 Calditrichia bacterium
GCCGGCGACCTGCTGCGCACCGATCATAGTATTCAGGTCGATGAAGAGATTAGCGGTAAGAAAACCGTTTCTATCCGCGGAGGTAGCCCGGATGAAGTGATTGTGCTCTACAACGGCATTAAGATGAACAGCAATCTGGATAACATTTTCGATATTTCCCTGATCAATCTGGCGGAAATCGAGCGGCTGGAAGTCATCAAAGGCAGTAATACAACACTCTACGGCTCGGAAGGATTTTCCGGCGTCGTCAATGTGATCCCCCGTTTTCAGCAGGATTACAACTTTCGCTTTCAACAGCAGATCGGCGCATACAACACCAATAACTGGGGACTGCACCTCTTTAAGGACATTGGCCGGATGCATGCCGGTTACAGTGTTAAAAAGGGGGAGGCAGAACGGGAATTAGCGCAGAATGGCGAAGAGGTTATTGAAGTGCTGAAAAACGATTCGGAACATCAAACTGCCAGCCTCGCTTACAATCTCTCCGAAACGACCGCCGGTGTGCCGACAAGCACTGTCGGGGTGATGTATAATCGCTCGATGGTCGATTATTTCAACGAGCGGGATGAAGAGACCCTCTCCAATTTTAATCAGATGGTTTCCGCCCGTTTTGTTGGCGAGCTTCTTGGTGTGGATCAGCTGAATCTTTCCGGCGCATACCAATGGCAGGAGGAAGATCAGTATCTCCGTTTCTTCAACCTCGATAGCGAGGACGGATATCTGACCCGAAATATAGACAATTCTTCCTGGCATTTTAACGCTAACAAGTCCATTGACATGGAAAATTTTCAGTTGTTATTGGGATATCAGTTTAAAAATGCCCAATTGGATTTTCAGGACGATCGCTCTTTTCTGAACTCCAGTCAAAATATTTTTCAGTCTTCGGATATTACCCGCCAGAATCATGGGTTTGTATCTATTGCCAAGGTGAAGATTCCACCGCGCAGCAGCTTTCTGCAGCGGGTGAATTTTGATCTTAGCGTACGTTATGATATGGTAGACGACAAACAAGATAATCCGGCCGCCCTTAGCAAGAGCAATGAGGAATTCGGCTATTCACCGATTGAGAATGCCTGGCGGGAAAGCATGGTGAAATTATCCACCCACTTCTCCGGAAACAACGGCCGCTTTGCATTTAAAGGATTTTTGAATGTCGGCAGCAATGTGAAATTCCCTACTTTGCTTCAACAAATAAGCACCCGGGAACTGCTTTCCTCGGCGGTGGAAGTACCGAGCCTGGAAGCAGAAAAAAATCGTAGCGTCGAAATGGGGCTGAACTTATTGCACCAGGTAGGGCGCAGCGACATATATGGCTGGGAATTATCCGGGAATATTTTCCGCAATTCTTATCAGAACAAGTTCCGCAGTTATTATCTGCCCGGTACCCCAATCCCGGTTTATGATAATGTCAGCGAAGCAACCCTGACCGGCTTTGAGGCGAAACAATCGCTCTACCTGTTCCAGAAAAAAATGACCATGGACGTCGGCGCATCCCGCTATATTTTTTCCGATCAACCAACTTTCCCGTTTAAGCATGACCGGAAATATACCATCAATATGCGCCTGAACCAGTTCGGCTACGCGCTGCATCTACATGCTTACCAGGAAGGGGAGCAGATTGCTCAAATCCGCACCACTGACGGGGAATTCCGGGAAACAAAAATACCGAAGATCTCTAATCTGGATATCCATTTCAGTAAATCATTTGAAATCGACCGGGTGAAGCTGATTTTTAACGCCAGCTTACGAAATGCCCTGGATGATGATTTTGATCTGGAAGGATTGATTCTGCGGGAAAGACGGTATTACCTGACTTTGGGTATAGAGTATTAATACACGCCTTTAAAAAGATTCCGATTTAGATTTTTTGTTAATATTGGGTGCAAAATGGCTCCGCTCCCGCTGGTGGCTAATGGTTGCATTCACTGCGTTCGTTGATAGTTGGCAGCCAGAGATGTTTTTCAACCATTAGCGAAGCGGAACCATATTCTCCATGATATATGCCGGCCGCTTTATCAGGTTTTTTTCCCGAAATTAACCGTCAAAAGAGTTTACTAATACATATGCTTCGGATACTCAATCGCCCAGCAGCGATCCATTACGACGTCTATACCAGCCTTCAGGGCCTTCTCTGCCGCTTCGGAATGAATAACGCCAAGCTGCATCCAGATAGAATGAACGTTTTTCTTAATAGCCGCGTCGACAATCTCGGGAACGTTTTCCGGGCGGCGAAAGATATTTACCAGATCAACCTCTCCGGGGATATCCAGCAAATGATTATATGCGGGGATGCCAAAAACACTTTCGACATTCGGATTTACCGGAATCACAGTATAGCCTTCCATATTCATTAAACGGGCAACGCCGTAGCTGGGACGGAAAGCGCGGTCCG
>JAUIFT010000727.1 GCA_030430345.1 Calditrichia bacterium
CAACTGAAGGCAGAAAACAATCTTCTGCGGGCAAACAATTGGGTAATCCGGGAGTACACTGCCTTAACTACCCAATAAATTGTATTTCGTTTTCAATACCGCTTTTTTCGCCGTTAATATGCATCACCGCATCGTGAACACTGAAAAAGAAATGATCTTCCCCGAGCACTTTATATAACCCTGACCGGCGAAGCACGTCCCGGACCGGTCCTTTAACATTGGCAAGATAAAACCCAATCCGCCGTTCGTTAAGATTCCGGACAATACTGTGGAGCATCGCATCCGCAGATGCATCGATATCATTAATACTGCTGGCGTCCAGGATTATCGCCCGCAGGTTTGCTGTTTCAGCCAGCGTATCAATTTGCGTTTTCAGAAAAGTACAATTGGCGAAATACAATGCTGCATCAATACGAATAATTGCTATTCCATCCGGTGATTTTGCCTCGGGATATCTTTCCAGGTTGCGGTAAATATCGCTGCCGGGAATTTTCCCCAGCAACGCGGTGTGTGGCCGGGTGGTGCGGCGGATGACCAGAATGAGTGATGCCGCCACACTGACTAAAATGCCTTCCTCAATCCCCAATATCAATGTGGCAAAAAATGCCAGAAGCAACAGATAAAAATCCGCTTTTTTGATCGCATATAAATGACGGGCTTCCTCAATATCGACCAGCCCAAAGACTGCCACCATTATTATCGCAGCCAGAGACGCGGTAGGCAGATAGTAGAATAGTGGTGTCAGAAATAGTAAGGTAATTGCCACCATAATAGCGGAGATGATCGAAGCGAGTCCGCTCCGGGCACCGGCCTGATCATTAACGGCGGTTCGGGAAAAACCACCGGTCACCGGATATGACGAAAAAAATCCACCGGCAATATTCGCTAAACCCAGGCCGACGAGTTCCTGATTCGCATCTATCGAGTAGCGATGTTTCGCTGCAAAGTTTTTAGCGACTGCAATCGATTCCATAAATCCGACCAAAGCGATCGTCAGGGCAACCGGCAGTAGGCCACTAATTTGCGCCGTGTCGAACTGAGGTAATGATAACGCTGGCAGGCCTTCCGGCACTGCCCCGACGACATTCACGCCGGCATCGGTCAGGTTCAATCCCCAGGCAGCAACAGCACCGATCACCACGACCATTAGTGCCCCGGGAAAAACCGGTCGCCAGCGCTTCAAAACAATTAACAAAGTGATGCTGACCAGGCCAATAGCCAGGGTCATCAAATTTATTTCGGATACCCGGGATATAGCATGCCAGATAGTTTCATGGATGTGATGACTGCGGGGAATAGAAACACCTAATAGATGTTTTAACTGACTAAACCCGATAATCAACGCAGCCGCGGAGGTAAATCCGCTAATTACCGGATGAGAAAGGAAATTCACCAGGAATCCCATTCGGCCAATGCCCATCAGCAGCTGAATTACGCCAACCATTAACGCCAGTAAAATGGCCAGCTGCACAAACTGCTCACTCCCCGGTGCTGCAAAGTTGCCAATGCCGGATGCAACCAAGAGCGACACCATTGCTACCGGCCCGACCGCTAACTGGCGGGAGGTGCCGAACAAAGCATATACAAGCAAAGGCAACACTGATGCATAAAGACCGATTATTGGTGGCAGTCCCGCCAGCATCGCATAAGCCATTCCCTGCGGAATAAGCATTACTGCAACAGTCAGCCCCGCGCTGATGTCCCCTTTTAAATCGGCTTTATGATAATTGGCGAACCATTCCAGGAAAGGGAAGTATTTTCTCATCGGGTAAATCTTTGCTCTTTTTTCAAATTTAGCAAAGTTTAATTACAGCTTTATTTTCGAATAAACAATTATTTATTGAAATAAAATTTAAACTTAAAAGCAAAATACAACTAAAAAGGCATACAGTTGTAAATCAAGTAGTTTTTTATTCTTTCAAATTATGCGGCTACATCTTTTCCAGTGTATGGGCGATTTCTGCCAGCGTTGGAAACCTGCGTTCTTTCTTCTTCGAAAAAATCAGCTGACCATTGGCAACCACTTCAAATGCGCCGCCGGATGATTCTATTAAGGTCACGGTAATGTCAAATTTTTCTTTTAACTGTTCCGCCAGACCGGCGGCTTTCGGGTAATAGTTTCACATCACGCAATATGCAATGGATACTTCTAAAGCCATTAAAAAACACCTCCGTAATTTCGTTGCAACAAGTTACCATTCCCGCCGGAAAGGGACAAGCAACATCGCACTTTTTATCTTTTCGAAGAAAGTGATACCGCTGACATTTTTCCCAAATACAAACCGGCATATTTGGTAGCTCATGGCATATTTTCACGTCAAACTGACAGGTTTATTCTGGAAGTTTGTTTTTTTACTAAAGTGATTAATAACAGAGGTTTGAAAGATTTT
>JAUIFT010000728.1 GCA_030430345.1 Calditrichia bacterium
ATTCGGTGGGGGAAAAAATAAGGCTCATTCCCTAATTACCGTTTCCGGAATTAAACAATGAGCCTGGATGTATATGATTTATTGAGGAGAATGAGCGAAGCTAGCGCCGATTCGCGAGTTGCATCGTTGTTTCAAGCTTTTTCAACGTTGATTTATCGCGCGGCATGATTGTTAAAATGTTCTGATAGTATTTGATGGCAGATTTATAACGTCTTTTCTTGCGGGACGATTCAGCTTGATCCTGATAGAAGGAGACAACAAGCGCCTGCAATTCCATTGCCCCGGGATGCATGGCGTCAAGTTTTAAGACATTGTTTGTGTAGTATACGACATTGTTGTTCTCCGGAACGAGAAAACGTTGTTTCTGGTATGCTTCCCGGGCTTTCAGCATCCATTCGGTGATGTCCGCTTCTTTCTGCTGCTTTTGCAGTGTCATCTTATTGCTGATTTCAGAAATACGGGAGTGCGCAATCTGGGTTAAATGGTCTTCCGGAAATTTTTGCACAAATTCGTGGTATAATACCAGGGCAGCCGACAGTTCTTGAGAATTAAAAGTATGTTCTGCCTGGGCAAATAAATTGCTGGCACTCTGTGTATCATTCTGTTGGGACATTTGAAATGCAACAGCCACAACCATCATTAAAGCCACGATTGTGAGAACAACAAAAATGGCTGTTTTCCCGCGGGTTAATGGGGAAATCTTAACCTGGGCACGTTCTGTAGAGGCAACCCGTTCCGGTTCCGCCTGCGGTTGTGGTGCCGGATGTTCTGATTCGTTAAAATAAGGTGTATTGTTGGCGTACTGATTGTGAGCACCATTGCCGGCCATTTCTTCCACGGGTTGTAAGTTTGTTTCACCCGCATGCCGTCGAGTAGATTGAATCATTGAATTGTAATAGTCTGTGGTTTGAGTTTCTTCCCGCAACACCGTATAGCAGCTGCGGCAGCGCCAGCTATTAGCATTGTTTGTCGCACTGCATTTTGGACACACCATCATTGGCTCCTTTTTATTTTCCCAAATTGTTGCTAAAAAATCCCACTTCCTGTGGTGCAGTATCCCGGGGTGCCTTACCCAAACCAAATGCTCTTTCCATGACCATTTTCCTAGAAAATTAATTAATATAAGATTTCAAAATCGATGTGCTGGTACGCATCGAAATCGAAAAACGAAATTTGAAAACGCCCTCAATTTCTCTGGCAGGAAGAAAATGAATTTCGCTTTTACTGGATCATGCCAATGATTAAATTCTCGGCAGAAAACATGAGGAGTTTAGAGAATTATGAGTAAAATTTTATATGAAGGGTTAACCTTTGAAGATGTGCTGTTGTTGCCCGCGAAATCAACTATTCTACCAAAAGACGCAGCATTGCAAACCCGTTTTACCAGAAATATAGATTTGAATATCCCTTTGCTTTCTGCTGCGATGGATACCGTTACCGAATCATCTATGGCTATCGGCATTGCCCGGGAAGGGGGCATTGGAATTATCCATAAAAATTTAACGCCGGAAAATCAGGCCGCGGAAGTAGATATGGTAAAGCGTTCGGAAAGCGGTATGATTATCGATCCGATTACCTTGCCGCCGGATCGCCCGATCCGGGAAGCATTGGCTATGATGCGCCGTTTCCGAATCTCCGGTATTCCAATTGTGGAGGGCGAACGCCTGGTCGGCATCATTACCAATCGCGATCTCCGCTTCGAGATCAATTTGGAACAGCCTATCAAAAACCTGATGACCAGCGAGAAATTGATTACGGCTCCCGTAGGGACTACTCTAGATGATGCCCGGGTGATCTTGCAGAAACATCGCATCGAAAAGCTGCTGGTTGTTGATGAGCAGGGTCATTTAAAAGGATTGATTACCGTTAAAGATATTCAGAAAAAGCAGGACTATCCCAGTGCCTGCAAAGATAATCTCGGGCGTTTGCGTGTCGGGGCTGCGATCGGTGTCGGCGGGGCAGCATTAGAACGAGCGGCTCATCTGGTTGGGAAAGGTGCCGATGTTATTGTCGTTGATACTGCCCATGGACATTCGCAGAAAGTGCTTGATACAGTGAGGGAATTTAAGCGGCAATTCCCGGATACGGACGTTGTTGCCGGGAATATCGCGACCTATGAAGCCGCCCGGGATTTGATTAAGGCTGGTGCGGATGCTGTTAAAGTGGGTATTGGTCCGGGCTCAATCTGTACAACTCGTATTGTAACCGGTGTTGGTGTGCCACAAATTTCCGCAATTATGGAAGTGGCCCGCGCCTGTAAAGAAGACGACATACCGATGATTGCTGACGGTGGCATTAAGCATACCGGCGATATCCCGAAAGCGCTGGCTGCCGGGGCGGATACTGTCATGATCGGGAGTCTCTTTGCTGGCTCGGAGGAAAGTCCCGG
>JAUIFT010000729.1 GCA_030430345.1 Calditrichia bacterium
TGCGCGCATATTTGCAGGTAAGCGATCGACTTTCTTATATTAACGACAATTTTCCGGCGTCATTAAGGAGCGAATAATTTTCATAGAAATTTAGAGGGACAATATGCGTAGACTTGCTAAGTTGAATATCATCTTCTTCAATATTCTCTGCATTGGGGGATTACTTTTTGCGGAAAATAAGAATAATTTACCTTTCGAATATATTTCTCCCCGGCCGAATGCAACAATGGTTTCTCCGGCGAATAATATTATTTTACGCCCGGGAATGTTGCTAGACCCTTTGAGTGTATCGACAGGCAACCTTCTTGTTGAAGGAGCGGAGAGCGGTATTCATCGCGGAGAGTTGATTTTGCTTGATGATGAAAAAACACTGATCTTTCGCCCATCCCGCTTTTTTACTCCGGGGGAAACAATAAGCATAAAGCTGGCTTCAGGCATTCGGACGCAAACCGGGGAAACGCTGAAGGCATATCAATTCCGCTTCTTTGTTTCCGGAGGAATGATTTCCGGAGCAGGTGAGTCCGCCGATCACTGCTTCGCTTATGCCTCGCGGGACAATCAATTCCTTAACCATTTAAATAAAATGAGCGGAGGATTGCCGGCCACCACGTACGGAGTAGATTCGCTCCCAGATAATTTCCCCACTTTTAGCCTGACTGCCTATGATGATCCCTCTCCGGGCTACCTGCTAATGACCCCGTTTTATTTCTCCCCGCCCGATATTAGTCCGGGGTATTTAATTATTGGTGATAACTACGCCACCCCGGTATTTTACCGGAAATGTGAAGGATTGTGCCATGATTTAACCTTGCAGCCTAATGGGTATTTGAGTTATTATGAATGGACCGCCCCGGGGACTTCCGCCGCAGAGAATCGGTATTATTTGATGGATAATGGCTATGCAGTGGTGGACAGTTTTCGCACCGGCAACGGTTATGTGACCGATGGTCATGAGCTGTTGATTTTGGAGAATGGCCATGCTCTGATGATGAGTTACGACTTTCAAACGGTACGCATGGATACGATCGTTGCCGGCGGCGATCCCAATGCTGTCGTTACAGGGTTGATTATTCAGGAGTTAGATGCAGACAAAAACGTCATCTTCCAATGGCGCAGCTGGGACCATTTCGAAATTACCGATGCCGACAGCAACATTGATCTGACTGCCCCCAATGTCGACTATGCTCATGGCAATGCGATTGCGGTCGATCACGATGGGCATCTGCTCATCTCCTCCCGGAATATGAGTGAGATTACCAAAATCAACCGGCAGAGCGGGGAGATAATCTGGCGCTGGGGCGGGAAGAAAAATCAGTTTACTTTTATCAATGATGATCGGGGGTTTGCTTATCAACATCATATTCGCGTATTGCCAAACGGTAATTACACCCTTTTTGATAATGGCAATTTCCTTAATCCTCCTTATTCCCGGGCATTGCAATACGAGATTGATGAACAGAACTTGACGGCAACATTGGTATGGGAATATGCTTCCACATCTTTCTATCCTTTTATGGGGAACGCCACCCGGCAGGAGGATGGCCGCACCTTGATCGGTTGGGGAGGAGGCTGGCCTTCGATTACTGAAGTGAATATGGACGGTACGAAATCGCTGGAGCTTTCCTATGACAGCACTCATATGAGCTACCGTGTTGCCCGCGCTGATTGGATATCCAGCCTGTTAACTACAAACGTGGATACGCTCTGGCTGGATGGCTTTGCTGGCATACCAGATACCGCTTCTCTCCAACTGGCGAATAACACCAACGAAACATTGACCATTACCACCGCCCGCACCCGCTCGCCATTTTTTAGCCTCGCGAAATTGCTCCCATTCGACATTCCCGCCAATAGTGAATTTGAATTGCCAGTAGTGTTTGTCCCGGATAGTGTGAATAATTGGCGGGATGTGCTGACCATTCGCGCCGATAGTCCCACTGAAGGATTTGGGCTGCAGATAGCCTTGATTGCGACTGACCTGGTGGGCATTGGAGAAGCCGATGAGCGTGTCGCGGAATCCTTTTCTTTGGCACAGAATTATCCCAACCCATTTAATCCGGAGACGAATATCGGATTTCGGATTCCCCCAGGGGGCAGATCGGATATCGGATTTGTCCAATTGAAAATTTATGATATCTCCGGGCGGCTGGTGAAAACTTTGCTGAATGAATCTTTGCCTGTCGGGGATTATACTTATGCCTGGGATGGAAAGGATGATTTTGCCGAACAAGTTTCCAGCGGCATCTATTTTTACCGGTTGACCGTAAAAGTCGCAGGAAAGGGAAGCGGTTTTGCGCAAGTACGGAAAATGGTGCTGGTTCGCTAGTAGTCCGTCAATTTTGAATGGACGTGTTCTGTCTATATGCTTCGACAACCTC
>JAUIFT010000730.1 GCA_030430345.1 Calditrichia bacterium
TCACCAAAGCCTACATCGATTCCGGAGAGACAATCGATCTCTCCGATGTCCCCGGAAAAAAAGTAGATAAACACAGCACTGGCGGGGTCGGAGACAAAGTTTCCATCGTGCTTGCACCATTGGTTGCCGCACTAGGCGTGCCGGTGCCGATGATCTCCGGACGCGGCCTCGGGCATTCCGGCGGCACCCTCGATAAACTGGAATCAATCCCCGGCTTCAACGTCAATTTACCGGTGAGCGAGTTTCGCCGGCTGGTGAAAACACACGGTCTGGGATTGATCGGGCAAACGGCAGACATCGTTCCGGCAGACAAACGCATTTACGCACTGCGGGACGTTACCGCCACCGTCGATAACATTCCCCTGATATCCGCTAGTATCATGGGCAAAAAAATCGCTGAAGGCATTGATGGATTGGTCCTCGACGTCAAATATGGCAACGGCGCTTTTATGAAAGATCCCGTTGAGGCGGAGAAACTGGCCCATTCCCTTATCAGCATCGGGAAAGAATTTGGTAAAACTGTTGTCGCATTACTTACCTCGATGGAACAGCCGCTTGGCAATAAAATCGGCAACTGGCTGGAAATCGCTGAGTGCATCGACTGCATGCATGGTAAAGGGCCTGCAGACCTACGGGAAGTAACGCTCGCGCTTTGCAGCCGGATGCTCCTGCTCGGCGATGCGGCGGATTCGCTGGAAGATGCCTGGCAGCGCTGCGAGCAAGCACTCGACGATGGCCGTGCCTTTGCTAAATTCCTGGAAATCGCCCGGGCACAGGGCGCGGACATCAGTTACCTGGAGCAACCGGAAAAATATCCCCGGGCGGCCAGGCGGGAAGTCCTGCGGGCAACTACTGCAGGTTATATTAGCAGCATGAACACTTTCGATATCGGTATGGCATCGGTATCGCTGGGCGCTGGCCGGAAACGGGCGGAAGATACCATCAATCCTCACGCCGGTATTATTCTTCATCGCAAGTGCGGCGATGCTGTCCGCGAGGGAGAAGAACTTCTGGAAATTCATTGCGATGATGCGCTGGATACCACCGCTATATTGCAACGGCTTCAGCAGGCAATCACCATTACGGAACATGTGCCAGCCCAGCAACCTCCCCTGATCTTAAAAGAAATTTCTTAGGGTGTGTTGACAATTAGGCGGAACAGCAGATTTAGAGGGATTTTCTCGTCTAATGCGACGTTTTTTGAGTTGCGATGTGGTTCATCTCACGATAAAAACAACAAAATTAGACGATAAAAGCACCGAAAGCTGCGTTTCGATAATTGTCAACATACCCTAGCATTCTTAATAACAGCAAACATCAGTAGTGGCAGTCGCAGGCGACAGTAAAAACCGATGTCTGCCAACTACGGCTGCCACTGCCGCTAAAAGAAAAATCGACGGATGCTTTCACAGCCAAGCAGTGCCCGCCTTTCATATACTTGTGTTGCAATGGTAGGGAGTTGATATTATATTGGTCAGTTCAAATAAAGGTGAATTCACAGGTAAAAGAAAAAGGAAAACCTTATGGAGTTCAATATAAAAGAGACGGATGCGATTAAGCGCCAGGTAACTGTGACAGTGACGTCGGAAGAACTGATTGAACTTGAGAAAAAAATCAGCAGAAATTTTCAAAAACATGCTGCCATACCAGGCTTTCGGAAAGGGAAAGCGCCTTTGGGTCTTGTCAAAAAAAGCTATCAGGATTCCATCCGTTCCGAGCTAATGGAAACGGCACTTTCCGAAAACTATAACAAAGTATTGGATGAAATTGATTTCAATCCCATTTCCCAGGGAAAAATTACCGATATTAAGTTCGAAGATATAGAAAAGGGACTGGTATTTGACATTGAATTCGAAATTCCACCGAAAGTAGAACTGAAGAAATACAAAGGTATCAAGGTAGAGAAAGAAAAAGTAGCCGTTACGGACGATATGATCGACCACGAATTGGCGCATATGCGCGAGCATTTTGCCACAGTGAAACCGGTTGAGAAGGCTGAAGAAGGGCACATGATCAAATTCAACGCCCAGTTGCTTGGGGAAGGCGATGTGCCGGTTGTTGGCCGTAAATATGAAGATGTATCAATCAAAATCGGTTCCGGTGAATTCGATGCGGAGCTGGAAAAACAAATGATCGGGCTGGAGCTGGATCAGGATGCGATTCTTCGTAAAACAACCCCTCCCGCAGCGGATGCGGCAGATCAATCCCCGGTTACCGAAAGTTACGAAATTACCGTGACTTCCCTGGAGGAACGTGAACTCCCGGAATTGGATGACGATTTCGTGCAAAACCTGCAGGATGATAGCATCGAAAGCCTCGATCAGCTCAAGGAAAAGATTCGCGAGAACATGGAATCGACTATGCAGCGTCGCAG
>JAUIFT010000731.1 GCA_030430345.1 Calditrichia bacterium
CTGGGATTCAATTTCTGGGATTACGGCGGCCCCAGATATATTCTTGATGAGGAAAAAAACGCTCATTATGCCGGCCCGTTTCATGGCACTATTAACCGCTATGCCTTAACTTTTTTTTCCCGCTCCAAACTATTTCAAAAATGGTTTGCCCGGGAAAGAGAGATCACCGCGGAACACATTCAGCTATATACTGCCATTATTGCGAAATCGGCGAATCTCTTCAGGGAGCGTTACGGCGGGCAGTTGCTGATGCTCCTCTGGCATGCGGGCGATCTTGAGATGCCGATTTATCAAGCAATAGCGGCCGAGGGGATTCCGGTGTTTTTAGTTAGAGATATTATAAGCGATCTTACAACGGCGCCGGATAAATACCGCCTTCACCTGCTGGACAAACATCCCAGCCCGCTGGCATACCAGGAAATTGCGAAATGGCTGGCAGAGTATATCGCTTCCCGGGAAAGCCAACGACCGGGTAGAGAGATGGGGTTAGAATGAACCAAAAAGCAGCGGTTTTTATTTCAGTAATTATACCAACATTTAACCGCCCCGATCAATTAAAAAATTGCCTGAGCGCCTTGTCGGAACTGGACTATCCGCGTGCGGCCTGGGAAGTGATCATCGTCGACGACGGCGGTAATTCTCTCCTGGATAAAATTACCGCTGAATTTCACACTCAGCTGGATATTTTCCTACTGCGGCAGTCGAATGCCGGCCCGGCCGCTGCCCGCAATACTGGCGCTCGCCAGGCCCGCGGAGAGCTACTTGCCTTTACTGACGATGATTGTAAACCGGAAAAAAATTGGCTCAATATTTTGGCCGCTTACTACCGGAAGACGCCGGAGCGAATCATCGGCGGGAAGACGGTCAATCGCCTCAGGAACAACCTCTTTTCTACTGCCAGTCAATATATCGTCGATATCGTTTATCGGCATTATAACAAGCACAAGGATGATGCGCGCTTTTTTGCTTCAAACAATATCGCCATTCCCAAAGCCCTCTATCATAAAATTGGTGGCTTTACGGAAACATTCCGCACCTCGGAAGACCGTGAGCTTTGTGACCGCTGGCGTTTCAAAGGATATAAACTAACTTATGCACCAGAGGCGATTATCCTCCACGCGCATCCCCTCTCTTTGTTTAGTTTCTGCAAACAACATTTTAGTTATGGGCAAGGCGCCTGGCACTATCATCGTTTAAGAGCCAGCAGAGGATCCGGTAAATTTCATAATGATATTAATTTCCACAGCAATATTAACAACTGGTTGTTCTATCCTTTTTCACAGGAACCATTTTTCCGCGGTTTATTTCTCATGTTCATTTTCATATTATGGCAAACCGCAAATGCTGCCGGCTTTATATGGGAAGCATTATCTTTCAATAAAAATAAGAACTCAACCCCGTCCGCGAAAAAAGAAGCATAAGCATTAGCGCCCCCTCTTTTCTTCCCCTCAGCGACAAATTAAGTATTTTACCGCCCGAATTCGGCAAATTCTCAACAAAGAATTGATCCCGGTTATTTTTCGTTTTTTAGAAATTCCCACAATTTTTGCAACTAATATGCTGGTTTATCGAATAAGAAATCATCACTTTTCCCGGGAGCTTATATGCTAAAAAATTATGTTACGACTGCGTTCCGCAACATCTGGAAATACCGCTTATATTCATTCATAAACCTGCTCGGCCTGGCAATCGGCATGGCTGCCTGTCTAATGATCTTCCTCTTTGTTCGCCATGAACTTGGTTTTGACCGATTTCATCAGCAGGCGGATCATATTTATCGCCTGAATGAAGTGCAAACTTTTGGCGGACTCACACCGCAGCATGTCGCTTTATCCATGTATCCGATGGGAGAAGCATTAAAGAATGATTATGCTGAAGTTATCGATTATAACCGTTTCTGGCGAATGCAGGATTGGTTTTTCCGGCATGGGAATAAAGATATTTTTATCAAAGAAATGGTTGCCACAGATACCTCCCTGTTTTCCATGTTCGATTTTCAATTACTATCCGGAGATCCTGCCACAGCCCTGCATGAACCGAATAGCGTAATACTCACCGAAGAGACTGCCCGAAAGTTCTTTGGTTCGGATAATCCGTTGGGTAAAGAATTAGTTCGCCAGGATACACTAACCTATAAAGTTACCGGTGTTCTTGCCGACGTTCCGGCAAAATCCCATCTTCGCTTCGACGCATTGGTTTCGATGCAAACATTTGACAGTGAACAGAGAAGAAGCCGCTGGGGGTCCAATTACCTGGTGACCTATCTCCTGCTCACCCCCAATGCCGACATTGCCAGCCTGGAAGCGCAGTTCCCGGATTTTGTTACCAAATATATGGGAGAGCGGGGAACAGAATTTTACAAACTTTATC
>JAUIFT010000732.1 GCA_030430345.1 Calditrichia bacterium
CAGGAAACCCGGCGTATCCTGAACAAAATGCGCCGGGCTTAAATATCGCTATTTGACAATGTTGAATTTCGATAAAATCCTAAAATCGTAAATCAACTACCTGGATACCTTCGGGTGGTGTAAAGGTAAATATCGAAGTGTTAAGATTGGGGTTAAATACGATCTGGCTGATAACATAGGTTGTTTCATTGCCATTGTAATCGACGTATACAATCTCTTCTACTTCCCAGGTTTTATCTTTTACCCACATCTTGATAGAGGAAAAGAAACTTTGCTCAGAAGGCTTCGGCGTTAGTTTAATCGCATATTTCTTGACGCCTCCGTCCTTTTTCTCTTCAAGAAGTTGCCCGAAATAATGGTCTTTTATCTCATACAAAAAGTTGTTCAACATCACATCTTCTTCAGTTTTTTTAGCATGATCGACCAAAACCTGACTATCGAGCTTATTGTAGCGCCAGAGGGTTTCTCCGTTGCTCACCAAAACCTGGTCTTCGGAGTCCAGACGGTATTTATCCTTACCGGACATTTGCAATACGCCGGCAATTTCCGTCATTGTATCTGTGAGCTTAAAATGCGATTTTTCCTTGAATTCGATGCGAACTGTTTTTGTAGAACGGTATTTATCCTGCACCTTATTAATAATTTTGTCTACTTTCCCGGCATAAACCGCACTAACGGTTAGTAGCATCAGTAACAAGGTTGAGGTCAGATACTTAAAATTAATTTTTTGCTTCATCATTTTTTCACCTTTTTATTCATCACCATACGACGAAATTAATACTTCTCTTGCTTTACTGCCCTGACCGGGGCCAACCACACCGGCTTCTTCAAGGCCATCCATTAACCTGCCAGCCCGGGCGTACCCTATTTTCAGTTTACGCTGCAAAAGTGATACCGATCCCTGCTGATGACGAATTACGATTTCTTTTGCTTTTTCAAAAAGGTCATCCTGCTGCATTTTCTTTTCAGCTTCTTTACCGATCGGTCCCTTATCGCGCACTAATTTAAGCTCATACGGGGGAAATTTCGGCTGCTTTTTGATATGCTGAATCATTGCATCTACTTCTTCTGTGGAGATATACGGATTCTGCAACCTCACCGGTTTGCCGGTGCCGGGTGGCAGAAAGAGCAAGTCTCCATTACCAATCAGTTTTTCCGCGCCATACATATCAAGAATTACCTTGGAATCCGGGCGGGTAGCGACCTGATAGGCAATACGAGTGGGGAAATTCGCCTTAATTAAACCGGTTAAAATATCCACGGAGGGGCGCTGGGTAGCAACAATCAAGTGAATACCGACCGCACGGGCCATCTGGGCCAAACGGGTAATCGGTTCTTCAACTTCCCGGGATGCGGTTAGAATCAGGTCTGCCAACTCATCAATAATCACTATAATATAGGGCAGGCGGCGCATATCGTCGGTCTTCTCGCCACTGGCTTCCAGCTTTTCCAGCTTGCGGTTGTAAGAAATGATATCCCGCACACCCACTTTCGCCAGTGTGTCATATCGCGCTTCCATTTCATTGACCACACTGCGTAAAATCAGAACAGCATTTTGCGGATGTGTGACAACGATCTCATCAATATCGGGACAAACGGCCAAATAATGATCGCGCAGTTTGGCATAGAGAGATAATTCCAGTTTTTTCGGATCGATCATTACAAATTTTACATCGCTGGGAGGCACGCGATAGAGAATACTGGCAATAATCGTATTGATTCCCACACTCTTACCAGCGCCCGTGGCACCAGCGATCAGCAAGTGCGGCATTCGGGATAGATCCGCGCAGAACACTTCCCCACCGATGGTTTTTCCCATACCAATGCTCAATTGCCCATTATGCTGGGAAAATTTTTCCGATTTTACAACAGATTTAAAATATACCATCGAAGGACGGCGGTTCGGAATCTCGATGCCAATCGCTGCTTCCCCGGGAATCGGCGCGATCATACGAATGCCCTTCGCACGCATGGCCAGCGCTAAATCGTCCGATAAATTAACGATTTGGCTAATCTTCACCCCTTCAGCCGGCCGAACGGCATAGAGGGTAATGACCGGACCTTCGATCACTTTTTTTACATGGGCTTTAACATTGAACTGCGCCAGGGTGTTTTCCAACAGATCGGCATTTGCCATTAATTCATCCCGGGAGACCTTGGTTTCCGTAGCATCTTCATGAAGCAGATCCAATGGGGGCATTTTATATTTCACCATGGCCGCTTCTACGGCACGATCGTATTCGACACCGCTGGTATCTTTCGCTTCCGGAACGCTCATATCCACATCTTGCTGGAATAAATCGAGCTGTTCTTTCGTCGGCTCAGCCGGCTGATCGCCATTCAGCGGCG
>JAUIFT010000733.1 GCA_030430345.1 Calditrichia bacterium
AATTTGAGGTTATATAATAATGAAGAAAACCTTTCTATTCTGTCTGCTTGTTTGCGGCTTGCTCGGGCAAAGCGTTTTTGCGCTGGATAGTGCTCAGGAGAACAAAGCGAAAGATTTGTATAAGAAGGGCCGTAAGAAAACCCTGGAGCAGAAATGGGATAAGGCCATCGATATCTACGAAGAACTGGTTGACGAATTTCCCGGGAGCCGTTACGAAGATGATGCCAAATTCTGGATCGGCTATTGCCTGGAAAGAATGCCCGATCGGCACCAGGATGCTTTTGCTGCTTTTCTGTCATTGACGCAGGAATTTCCGAACAGTTCCTGGATTGATGATGCGATTATCCACCTGATCGGACTGGCAGAAGAGTTCGTTATGCAGGGAAAAGGGCAATACCTGGCTTTTCTGAAGGAGCAACTACGCCATAAGTTAAAAGATATTCGGCATCAGGCCGCATTATCCCTCGGACGGATCGGCGAACGCGAAGCGCTGCCACAGCTGAAGGAAATGATCACCAATGATATCTTTTCCGAAGAAGCTGCTGCATTGGTTGCGGAAATTGAAACAGAGAATACGCTGGATAGTAATTACACCGGCGGGGATCCCCGGAAGAACGAAATTGTTTTCCGCCTGGATGAAGGGAAAGATAAACAGGAGAAGAAAGAATCTCCGAAGCGTAGAAAATTTCTCTTCTTCGGATCGAAGCGCTATAACTTTTACCAGGATATGCTCCGCAAGGAAGATACCTGGACGAAGGAAGAATTGCTGGATTTTGGACTCTGGCACATCCTTCCCACCGATGATTTTGCGGCCTACCGCTCTCTGACAAACGAATATGATCGCTCTGAATGGCTGCGAAAATTTTGGGTGTTAAACGATCCGACACCAACAACAGAAAGAAATGAGATGCGGGAAGAGTTCGAACGCCGGGTAATTTATGCAAAATCCCATTTTTACGAGTACTGGAACTACAACCAGTCCCGCTATCTGCAGGATCAGCATATTCGTCAGGGCTGGGACCATGCCCCTTGGGATGCCCGCGGAGAATTGTATATTAAATTTGGTGAGCCGAGCTTCACTGCAATAACCGGCTTTCATATTGAACAATGGGATTATAATCGTTATGGGGTAACCTTTCTCGTTGCCCAGTATATGACCAATATTTATGGAAATGCGATTCGGGGCAATACGATAACTTCCCACTACCGCCGCCGTAACTTTGACATCGCTCGTATTGAAGCAAACTATGTATATCAGCCGGATATGTTATACGAACACAACTACCAGGCCGAGCCGCTGAAGTCTACCGATTTTGATTTAGTGAATAACAATACCGCTCAGGTAGGATTTCAATATCGCATATCTCTAAAACAATTTGCGGAAAATAACGGCGAAAGGGTGATCGACTATAGCCGGCATTATGTTGTGCTAAACGAGGATTTACGGGAAGTCTTTCGGGAAAATGTCCGGAAAAATGTGAGCAATACCGAAGTCGCCGAAGGAAAAGTTAAGGATGCGGTAACATTCAATCTGCCCCCCGGAAACTACACCCTAATTTGCCGCCTGGAAATACCAGGCGCCGGCAGGTTGGGTATTTACAAAAGCGCCTTCTCTATCAGGAATTAGAACCTTCCCGGAGAATTGTCGTAAGAAAAAGAACCTGGTATCAACGCTGCTGATGGTCAGCCGGTAAATATTTTTACTGGTTGACCATGTGTTTTAAGCCAGGCGATTGCTGCCGCAATTTTCACGGTCTTGCCCGGCAGACAAGTTTTTGGTATCTTCGTATAGCCCAAATGATTGCTTAGTTATGAAATTATTTTTCTCCATCATTCTTTTTTTGTTTTTCGGCATGTCTGTTGCTGCCCAACAGGAAGAAACCGCTATCCTTACCGGAAAAGTAAGTGACCGAAAGACGGGTAAACCTATTCTGGCAGTAAATGTCTTTTTTAACAACACCACAATCGGCGCCAGTACCGATGCGGATGGAGAGTTTGTTATTCCGGATATTCCGGCTGGCTCCCATGAGCTGGTTATTGCCTGCGTCGGTTATGAATATCAACAAAAAATTATACGCCTGTCCGCCGGAAAAGAGCGGCGCATGAATATCCGTTTAAGGCCGCGGGTGTATAAGTCTGACGCGGTAGACGTGGAAGGTTCAAAAGCAGAACATAAGAAATGGCAAAAACATTACAAGATATTTAAACGGGAGTTTCTTGGCAGAAATACCAATGCTTCCGAATGCCATATTCTTAACCCGGAAGTGCTTGACTTTGAAAATACCGGAGATGGCGTATTGCTCGCCACTGCACAAGCGCCTTTCGAGGTGATGAATTACGCCC
>JAUIFT010000734.1 GCA_030430345.1 Calditrichia bacterium
AATGCCATCTTTTAACTCGAAGGAAAGCATGCCCCCAAATCCGCTGGTTTGCTTCTGGATAAGTGCATATTGCCGATGCTCCGGCAATCCGGGATAATACACCCGGGATACCGCCGGATGGCTTTGCAGAAACCGGGCAATTTTCAACGCGGATTTTTGTTGTTCGCGCATACGCAAAGCCAGGGTTTTGATGCCGCGGAGAATCAACCAGGCATCAAATGCACCGAGGACTGCCCCAAGCGCATTGGCGGTAAAGGCAATTTCTTCGACATAGCGTTCTTCCCGGCAAATGATTGCGCCGCCAAGGCCATCATTATGACCACTAAGGTATTTAGTGGCTGAATGCACGATCAGATCTATACCAAACTTAAATGGTTGCTGGTAATACGGCGTCAGCAAAGTATTGTCGACAATTGAGATAATATCATTTTTGCTTGCCAGTGCCGCGATCGCTTCCAGATCAACCGTGTTAAAAAGCGGATTGGAGGGCGTTTCAATCCAGATTCCCCGGGTATTACTGCGTATTTCCGCGGCAACCCGGTCAACATCCGTTAATGGAATAAAGCTAACTTCGATGCCGGCATTTTTCTTCAGGAGATTCAGCATGCGAATCGTGCCGCCGTAGACATCATTGCCGCAAATAATATGATCTCCCTGCTGAAAAAGATTGAAGACGGTAATTTCTGCCGCTTGCCCTGTCGCAAGTGCCGCGCTGTAAACACCGCCCTCCAGTGCGGCCAGATTATCCTCCAGCGCTTTCCGGGTGGGATTTCCGCAACGGGAATATTCATATTCACCGGGCTGCCCCATTCGCTTAAACTGAAAAGTGGTGCTTTGGTGAATGGGCGTCGCAATGGCACCAGTCGCCGGATCCGGGCTAATGCCGGCATGAATTGCCTTGGTTCGAAATTTCATTTCAGTGGTATTTAATCTAGCGGTTTTACACGCGCTTACTTCATCCTGCGAGGGTTGCAGGGCCTCGATAACTGACATGCGAATACTCCTCTGAATTTTGGGTAAATGATATATCTTGAAAAAATGTATTAATGGCTGAAGCTATTGCGGTTTCTTCGATCAGAAACGCGTCATGGCCGTATATTGTCTCAATCTCACGGTAATAGGCGTGGGGATTCACATCCTGAAGAATGTCAACAACTTCTTTCTGCTGATAGCAGGGAAAGAGTAAATCCGACTCGAAACCGATCATCAATATGGGGCATTCAATGCGCCGAACGCCGCCTTCATAAGAGGATTGCCCTTGCCCTAAATCATGTAAATCCATCGATTTGGAAAGATAGATATAGCTATTGGCATCAAAGCGTTCGGTTAATTTTTTGCCGTGATATTCCAGGTAGGATTCAATTTCGAAACGGCTTTCAATCTTGAGCATATTCTCGTCAGCGGTTTTTCGTCCGAAACGCTCGCGCCATTCCTGCTCGCTGCGATAGGAAATAAATCCAATCATTCGGGCAGTTTCCACCCCGGCAACCGGATAATTTGCGCCGTAATAGTCACCATTTTGCCAGTCTGGATCGAGCATGATCGCCTTCCGTTGTGCCTTCCGAAATGCAATCGATTGCGGATAGACTCTTCCCGGGGCAGCAATTGGGATGATTGCGCCGACCATTTCCGGGTAAGCAACCGCCCAGTCCATCGCCTGCATCCCGCCCATCGATGCCCCGCAAATTGTCTGAATTTTACGAATACCCAGCTTATCCAACACCGCCTTTTGGGTGTTAACCATATCGCGGATAGTTACCAAAGGGAACCTCATACCATACGGCTTGTCGGTTTGTGGATCGATACTGGCTGGGCCACTGCTGCCGGAGCAGCTGCCGGGGACGTTAATGCAAATCACAAAATATCGCCGGGTGTCAAATGGTTTGCCGGGGCCAACCAGGAACTCCCACCAGCCGCTGTCACCATCTTCCCCGTTATTGTTAATGTGAGTGTTTCCGGTTAAGGCATGAGTTATCAGAATGGCATTATCTTTTTGCGCATTCAATGCTCCCCAGGCTTCATAGAACAGATCGACGCCCGGCAAAATCTGGCCGGATTGAAAACGAAAATCCTTTAGCGTAACAGTCGCTTGCTGGTATGATTCACTCATTTTAACCCTTTCTTTAAGATTTTCAGCGGACTGCCCTATAAAAAAAATGCCCTTCTCAATGAGAGAAGGGCAGGTTATCAAAAATGCTTGATACACTTATCTCTCAAAGAGTTCTCTCTTTGCAGGAATTAGCACCTTGTCTTTTTGACAGGTTGCTAAGGCTTCACAGGGCCAGCCCCTCAGCCTTTCTTGATAAGTCAAAACGCTTATTAACTGGTAAAAGCGTTGTTGA
>JAUIFT010000735.1 GCA_030430345.1 Calditrichia bacterium
GATGTTTTATGAAAGACGATTAAGTTGGCGTCAAAAAGTTAGATACAAGGTAGCTGAAATGGAAAAACAAGCATGCATTATCGGCGCGGGTTCCTCTGGAATTACCGCCGCAAAGACATTCAAAGCAGCCGGCGTCTCTTACGATTGTTTTGAAAAGGGATCCGGCATTGGGGGAAATTGGCGATACAATAACGACAATGGTCTTTCCTCTGCTTACAAATCCCTGCACATCATTTCCAGCAAATTGAATATGCAATACTCCGATTATCCCATGCCGGAAGAATTCCCCGATTACGGACATCATTCCGATGTGCTTCAATACTTTGAAGATTATGTCGACCATTTTGGATTTCGGGACAGCCTGACCTTTAACACGGAAGTAACCAATGTGTCTCCGGCGGCAGAGAACCGTTGGCGGGTGCGACTTAGCACCGGTGAAGAAAAAGAGTATAGCGCCGTGGTTATTGCCAATGGGCATCACTGGGATCCGCGCCTGCCGAATTTCCCCGGCACTTTTAAGGGGGACGTCACTCATTCCCATTTCTACAAAACCCCGGAGCTATACAAGGGGAAACGAGTGCTGCTTGTCGGCATTGGCAATTCCTCCTGCGATATCGCCGTCGATATTTCCCGCACGGCGGAAAGCGTTTATATCTCCACCCGGCGAAGCGCGTACGTCCTTCCCAAATACATTCTCGGCATTCCCAACGATCAATGGTTGAAGCCATCCCTGGACTATTTGCCTTTCTGGCTGCGTAGAAATCTTTTCCGCTTGCTGGCATTTCTTACTGTTGGGAATCAGGAGCGGTACGGATTGCCAAGACCGCCCCATAAATTATTGCACGAACATCCTACCCTGAATCAGGAATTCCTCTCATACGTCGGTCATGGGCGAATAAAAATCAAGCCTGATGTTAAAGAATTGAAGGGAGAAGCGGTCACTTTTGTCGATGATACCACTTTACCATTCGATAATATTATTTATGCTACTGGCTACAATATTACTTTTCCATTTCTTGATCCGGGGTTGTTTTCCGTGCAGGATAACCGGGTATCGCTATATCGCCGCGTTGTTGATCCGGCTTTACCAAACTTGTTCTTCCTGGGTTTAATCCAGCCACTAGGCGCGGTAATGCCGTTGGCGGAACTGCAGGCAAAATGGATTGCCCGGCTCTTAAACGGTGAATGTGCGCTGCCCCCGGTAAACGAGATGGAGGCCGTCATCGAAAAAGACCACCGCGCGCTGGAGAAACGATACGTCTCCTCTGCTCGCCATACTATCCAGGTGGATTTCTTTGCCTATATTCGCGAACTGGAACGCGAGATGAAGCGGGGGAGGCGGCTGGCCAGGAAGCAAGGAAAAACAGCCATTCCTGCGCAAGAGTTGCAGGAAGCATGATTAATTCCTCAATTCGAAACTAAAAGCCTGGCTGCAGAATTTAGCTCAGTAGCCGGAATAAAAGACTGAGAGATATTTGAAATCTATTTTGATCACCGGGGCGGCTTCCGGAATTGGGAAAGCAACAGCGGAATTGTTTGCGGCAAAAGGCTGGTTTGTCGGCCTGTATGATCTTAACGATAAAAACCTGCCGGAAATTGCCAGGTTGCTCGGCGGCAATGCTTGCTGGCAGCGCCTGGATGTTACCAGTCGTGATTCTGTAAAAAGCGCGTTAAAACAGTTTACAGCGCAAACCAGTGGTAAGATAGGTGTATTGTTTAACTCGGCGGGGGTTGCCCATTTTGGCCGCTTTATGAGCCTCTCAGCAGAGGCGCATCAGCAAACGGTGGCGGTCAACGTTCAGGGCGTGATAAATTGTGCCTATGCTGCTTTTCCCTGGTTAAAAGAAACACCGGGCGCCCGGATGATTTCCATGAGTTCTGCTTCAGCAGTCTACGGCACGCCAGATTTTGCCAGCTATTCCGCTACTAAGTTTGCGGTTAAGGCACTCACGGAAGCGCTCAATGTAGAATGGCAACCGCATGGCATTCGGGTCAGTGATATTCTCCCGCCATTTGTCGATACTCCGATGGTCCGGAATAATCCCCAGATGAAAAGTATGGATCGGTTGGGCGTTCAACTAAATGCTGAGCAGGTCGCGAAAATTGTCTGGAAAGCGGCGCATAGTACACGCATCCACTGGCCGGTGGGATTACAGTTCAAACTCCTCTATCAGCTATCGGGAATTCTCCCCACCCGCGTCAACCATGCCCTGGTAAAATTTATCGCCGGTATTTAAACCGAGATCAGGAAACCGCAGCCGTGCAAGGTCATTACAATTGCTGCTGCCCGGATTTAAATCACCAGGCCATCAGGAATAATCGCCTCTTTCGGGATAAC
>JAUIFT010000736.1 GCA_030430345.1 Calditrichia bacterium
TTTCAGCGGTAAAAGCGCATTAAACAACAATTTTTGCTGAAACATACTAATTAAGCAAGAATTTCCGCCCAGGACAATTGAAAAGGATTTGTTTTTAAGCGTGCCCGGACGCCCATAGGCATCGGAAAACTTTCGGTGATATGGCCATAAGGGAAGTTGTAAACGATTGGTATATCCGGAGGAAGCAACGGGGTAATAAGCGGAAGAACGTCCAGAAATCCATCCTGATATAAAAACTTACCAAGAATGAGGCCACGGACATTTTCCAAAAAGCCGGTTAACTTCAGTTGTTGCAAACAACGGTCGAGGCGGTAGAGTGGTTCCCCGATATCCTCAAGGAATAGAATGTATTCATCATCTTCGGGCCAAAATGATGTGCCACAGATGGAGCAGATCATCGATAATGTGCCTCCAACCAACACGCCTTCCGTCGCGCCATCGTTATAAACCAGGGCATCTTCATCCGGCAGATCATCCCAGGAAACGGATTGTTTTCTGCCGAAAACCACATCCATACCGGTATTCAGAAATGGATTCTTTTCGCTCACCTGCAAGGTCACCGGAAAACCGCTGAGGGTCGGAAATTTAATCCGTTGGAAAATCGCCCATTGAAATGCAGTGAGATCGCTAAACCCGATCATCAGTTTGGGGTGTGCAAGAAAAAGATCAAAATCCAAAGTAGACAATAGCTGGACGCTGCCATATCCCCCGCGCAGGCACCAGATGCCGGCAATATCATCACTTTTTAATGCCTGGTATAAATCCGATTGCCGTTCCTCGACAGTACCGGCAACAATACCATTATTAGCATAGGCATTGGGCGCAATAATGCATTCGATGCCAATGGCTGCGAGCAGGGCAATGCCGTCGGCAACTTGTTCTGGTTGAACTGCAGATGCCGGCGTTACAGCATAGACCTTATCGCCCGGCTTGAGTGTTGGCAATTTACGAATGGCTGTCATTTCATTGACCTTCTTAATTTAAAAAGATTCGCTTTCCAATTGCGCGGCCAGCGCCCGGGCTGCTTTAAACAGGGCGGCCTGATTCTCATCAAATGCCACTTTCCGCCGTCCCATAACGGTTTCCGCGACGGCAATTGCTTTCTCAAAGTGGTAAGCCTGAAATTGCGCTCCGCTCCCCCAGGAGAAGGAAGGCACAAACTTTTGGGGCATGCCTGCGCCAAAAACATTACAACTGATACCGACGATCGTGCCGGTATTAAACATGGTATTGATACCGCTCTTGGAATGATCTCCCATCATTAATCCAACAAAACGGGAACCGGTATCCACCGGTTTACCATTCACGAAAACCTTGATGGTGCCATAGTTATTTTTTAAATCAGAGTTATTGGTATCTGCGCCGAGGTTCACCCATTCTCCCAGGTAGGCATGTCCGAGAAAACCATCATGCTGTTTATTGCTATAACCCTGAATAATACTGCCTTCGACTTCTCCCCCCATTTTACAGATCGGCCCAATGGTGGTATTTTCATATATTTTGGCGGCAATTTTAATTGTACTTCCCTTGCCAATATACAACGGCCCCTGTAATACCGCATTGGCCATCACGGTAACATCATCCTCGATCCAGACCGGACCATCCGATGCGTCGATAACGACGCCCGGTTTAATGCTGACATTGTCGCCAATCGCAATTTCATCTTTATTGAGGAGATGCACTCCGGCTGGCAGTTCACTGTTTATACGTCCGGCGATATCGGCCCGCTGAAAGTCTTTAACTATTTCTTTTCCATTCAGATTAATTGCATCCCACAGATAATCAATGGTTTGCCCCTGGTAAGGCTTAATCGTATAAGTATTGCGAATTAATACACTGTTTAGAACGCCATCATTTAACAATCCCTTAAACTGTCCCTGCGGTACCACACAGGCCAAGACGGTATCCCCTGTGAGTAAAGCATCTCCCGGCGCCAATTCTCTGAGCGCAGCGAGATCGCTTTCTTCCATCAACCAGCGGCCATTTATTAGAAGCAGACGCTCTCTGAATTCATGATCTTTCAAGCGGTTTTTATCAACCAAATGATATTGCTGTAAATAATCCCGGGCAACCAATTTTAATGGTTTACCGATAATCTCCGAGATCTTTTCGGATAACATGCGGGCGCCACAACGTAGTTCCCAAACCGGCCGAAAATAGACCATTGGCATTAATTGGGTATACTTTTCATCTTCGAATAAAACGTTCTTCATTCCACAACCTCTTTTTCATGTATGCAGTTCGATACATAAAAAAGTTCAAAAAAAAGAGCAGTGTTAAAACACACTGCTCTTCGAAGTAAAAATTTGATAGTATTTCCGGGTTACTTTAGTT
>JAUIFT010000737.1 GCA_030430345.1 Calditrichia bacterium
GGCTCTGCCAGAGACCTACGGAGATGTCATCCGCGCGATAATTCCCGCCGATGGTGGTAATTCCCATGCCGCCGCCGAGACGGTGCATGAATTTGTAATGGCTGTTAAACCCGAGTATTTGCCGCTTGTCGGTTTGTTCGATCATGTCACCTTCTTCCGGATTATCCAGAAAAAACGTGAAATTGGAAAACAATTTGAAATTGTAGCCGGTAGCGTAGGTTTGCAGCATCAATTCGCTGTTTTTACTGCCATGGACAAGATACTGCAGATTGATGTCCTGGCGGCTGGTGGTGCCGCCTTCAAGATCATCGATAGTGCCAAAGCGATTGATGATGCCCTGGTCAACAGCGCGTTGCGGAATTTGACCGGATGCATCCCAGCCGGAGCTGAATGCCGTGGCGGTTAAAACCAATTTGCTGTTCGGCGATAAATGGGTATGCAGCTTGCCGAAAAGATTAAAACGGTCAAATCCCTGTGGGCTTTCCACCGGACCGTCGGTACGATAAAATTGCCCGGCAATGTAAGCATTTTGATGATCATCCCCGGTAGGGATTTGCATTAATGTTGTCAGCCGGGTTGTGTTAAATTCTCCCGCTTCCATCTTAACGATGTTCTTCTCGATATGCTCTTTGGTACGGAAGCGAATGGCGCCGGCAGTAGCCAGGTTACCAAATTCGGCAAAATAAGGACCTTTATAAACTTCTACCGTTTCCACAATATCGGGGATGAGATAATGTAAATCGGCATATCCCTGCCCATGTCCGTGTGAAATCATGTTGGTGGGAAGGCCATCAACGGCAATACTGACATCAGTGCCATGGTCGGCATCGAAGCCGCGGATAAAAATCTGTTCGGCCTTCCCGCCGCCGGCGTGCTGGGCAATAATAACGCCGGGCGCCATCTGCAGCATATCATGGGCGGAACGGTTCGGGCGGGTGCGAATATCAAATTTCCGAACAGCGCTAGACGATGCGGCGGAATAGGCCCGCTCGGATTCAATTAACACTGCCCCGATATCCACCGGCTGCGGTTCGAGGTGAATATCTAATTCAGTGGTTTGGCCGGCTTTTACGATAACGTTTTCCTGTAACGTCTCGTAACCGAGCAGGCTGATAGAAAGTGTGTAGGTGCCCGGGGCAAGATTTTCAATTTCAAAACTGCCATCGAGGCTGGTGCTGGCGCCGAGGACGGTGCCTTCGATAAGTACGTTAACCCCTGGTAATTCTTGATGGGAATCATGGTCTGCGATCAAACCACGGATGTTTCCGGTTTCCTGGGCGTGGGCAAGCAAACCACAAAGGATGATTAGCACTAATTGATAAAGTAATCTATTGTTTTTTTTCATTTTAGATTCTCCGAAATATGAAGCTTCCTGATTTGTGAAAGTTTTTCATTCAGCTTATTGAGCCGAATAGTTTAAACGGTATTTTCGCAATCGCGAGTTTATGATCCCGATGATCAAGATACCAGTAACCCTGTTGGATTTGCAGATTGCATATAATCCTGTTCGTCAGGCGCTTCTCTTTGGAGGAGGTGTATTTTGCAATAAATAGATGTCATCATCTGGTTTTATTTTTAGCTCTGAAAAAAAATCTTGATTTGTATTCCGAGGCATGTCCCAGCGTACCGCCGGGAAATGTTTCCCGGGCGTTTGAGAGTCCGCTAATATCGTTGGTTTTTGGGAGCCTGTGTCCATATCTCCACTCATCATCGCAAGCAGCTTGTCGACAAAATCACTATGATGATGATGCGGTGTGTAAAGGTTCTTGTGAAAATGATTTTTCGGCGTACTGGTAAAATGATGGTGCAGACTATGACTGACATAAATGGTCATATCACCGAGCATTGTCAGGACATAAATAATGACTAACAAAGCGGAGAGCGCCTGCCTCATTTTTTTGAATGGATGTATATTTTGCTGTTTCATTCTTGAAATACCAGTTGTCTTTTCAACGCCAATCTGCTGAAATGAGCAATATAAATATTTTACCCGGAAAACAGTTGTTGCTGAATTTAAGTTTCTGTTAAAAAACGTCTTAACTCGCGTTTTTACTTTCGCTGTTAGCGCTGTCGCTAGTACTTCCCAGGCGATTTTGGATATAGCTGCCGATAATTGAAACGGTTCGAAAATTCTCGATCACCAAATCTTCGTGCGGAATTTTCATCTGCCAGGTTTCTTCGATATAGCCAACGAGGCGAAACATACCCAGGGAACTCACCATACCGTCCGTGAGCAGATTGTCCTCAACGTTTAACTCTATGACATTATCCATTAACTCTTCGCTGATATATTTTAATAATGCTGCTTGCACTTCCATTTTTTCTCCTGATTC
>JAUIFT010000738.1 GCA_030430345.1 Calditrichia bacterium
GACCACAAAAACCGGTATTATGGTCGGCATCGGGGAAACCTTCGATGAAGTGGTTGCCTTGATGAAAGATCTGGTAGCGGTGAAACTGGATATCTTTAATATTGGGCAATACCTGCAACCCACCAAGCGTCATCTACCGGTAGAACGTTTTGTCCATCCGGACGAGTTTGCCGAATACAAACGTATCGGTGAAGAACTGGGGATCAAGCATGTAGAATCCGGGCCGTTAGTGCGAAGCTCTTATCATGCGGAAGAACAGGTTGAAAAGTTTCGGGGCACTCCCTGCGGCAGTCGTGCGGCTATCGGCTAAATTTGACTTACATGTTTTTGGTTATACCTTAAAGAAGGGCGGTTCGGGAGACCGCCTTTCTTGTTTTAAAAATAGTTGCCTGCGGAATATGCGAATGACACGAAAAACACCCAGGATCAAAAATATTTATTTCTGTGGTTAAATCTATTAAAAGTTTATAAAGCAATCAGTGTTTTTCATTCGCGTGATTAGCGTATTCCGCGGGTGATTATTTTTTTTAACATTATTTCCCGAAAAGGATAAATCCGATCCTTATCCTTTAAAGGCTGTTTAATTCCTTTCTAAAATTCCCTAAAAAAACTGAAAACGGCCCCCTTCCCAGAGCTAAAATTACTTTTCTTGAACAAGCGTTTCAGCCCCGCCGAAAATTTTTATTTAACAGTTGATAAATTCGCCTAATTTAGTATAATAGTGTCTTGTAGCCAGCGCAAAAAAGCGAGCTTTCAGGCGCAAACAGAAGCACAAATAAAAATTTTTGCGAATACAGAATCTGGTGTTTTTATCTCTGGCGAAGGCGCATGTTGTTACGATCTGCAAATATGAACGGCGATTTGAGAACATTGTCGTATCGATCATAAAACGTTACACTGGCAGGAATACTCAAACTGGCATAACTGCCGAAAACGTCGCATTTATTCAGGGTGTTTTACCAATAATCTCTCTGTTAGATGTTTGATCTGCTAATGATCTCAATCGTTCTAATTAACCACAACCGTTCACGATCGTAACAACGGAGAGTGCTTTATGATTGCTGGCATTCCTAAAGAAAATTTCCCCAACGAAAATCGCGTTGCCCTGATACCAGCCGGTGTTGCTGAGCTAGAAAAGATAGGTGTATCGGTCGTGGTAGAATCCGGCGCCGGTGAGGCAGCGGGTTTCCTCGATGCGGCCTACGAAGAAAAAGGCGCTACTATTGTAAAGAAACGGACGGACGTCTTTGCAAAAGCAGATGTGATTTTGCAAGTTCGGGGACTGGGCGCAAATCCTGATAAGGGAAAAGCAGATTTAAAAAACCTCAAGGACGGGCAGGTTGTTATTGGGTTTATGGAACCATTAACGGCAAAGCCGGAAGTTGCTGCCCTGGCAAAAGCCAAGGTAACAACGCTGTCGATGGAACTGGTGCCAAGAATTACCCGGGCACAGAGCATGGATGCGCTATCCTCTATGGCGAACCTGGCCGGTTACAAGTCGGTGCTCCTCGCCGCTAATTATCTCCAGAAAATTTTTCCGATGATGATGACAGCTGCCGGCACCATTGTCGCTGCAAAAGTCTTTATCGTTGGTGTCGGAGTCGCCGGTTTGCAGGCGATTGCCACCGCCCGCCGATTGGGGGCAGTTGTTTCCGCTTATGATATTCGTCCGGCAGTAAAGGAACAGGTGCAGAGCCTTGGTGCGAAGTTTGTTGAGATGGACCTCTCTACCGGCGATGCTGAAGATAAAGGCGGCTATGCCCGGGAAATGGATGAGGAATTTTACCGGAAACAGCGGGAAATGATGCTGAAGGTGGTTGCCGATAGCGATGTAGTAATTACCACCGCGGCAGTGCCCGGGAAGAAAGCGCCAATTCTTGTCACGGAAGAAATGGTGAAAGGGATGCGTCCCGGATCGGTGTTGGTGGACCTTGCCGCCGAACGGGGAGGGAACTGCGATATTACCGAACCAGGCAAGGTTGTAAGCAAACATAATGTCACCATTGTTGGCACCACCAATTTACCTTCCGATCTATCATTCCATGCCAGTCAGACTTACTCGAAAAATGTTATCAATCTACTCAAGCTGTTTGTAAAAGACGGCGAGCTGGCGTTCGACATGGAAGATGAAATCATAGCGGAAAGTATGGTGACCCGTGATGGTGAAGTGGTGAATGCCCGGGTGAAAGAGATACTGGGACTTTAATAGCTAGAACGCAAATTACTGATGACTTTGAACTCTCTAAATTTAGGAGCGATACTATGGATTTTGTGGCAGCATTAACAGTGTTCGTACTGGCCATTTTCGTAGGCTTCGAGATTATTACCAAAG
>JAUIFT010000739.1 GCA_030430345.1 Calditrichia bacterium
GTTTCCGAATAATTCCTGCAGGTTGATGCCCATTTCTTCCATGCCGCCCGGGGAAAAAATCTGCATCGTCGGGGAAGTGTCTGCCGGCGTATCGATTTCGACAGTGCGGTTATCCAATTCACCTTTCAGCAGCTTTTGACGAAATTTACTACGGGTTTGCTGATAATGGCTTTCCTTGCTATCATTCTCTTCCGCTGGCGGGGTGGAGAAACCGGTCTGGGAGATCGGCGGGGGAGGAATAAGAATATCCAGTAAACGCTCGACAGCCTGCTCGTTTGCCTTCTCCTGAACAGCCTGCTGCTTTTCTTCCCGGACCATATTGATGCCGATGTCAACCAGATCCCGCACCATACTTTCAACATCTCTGCCGACGTAGCCAACTTCGGTAAACTTGGAGGCTTCCACTTTTACAAATGGGGCGCTAGCCAGGCGGGCGAGGCGCCGCGAGATTTCCGTTTTACCAACACCGGTAGGACCGATCAGGATAATATTGTTGGGCATAATTTCATCCCGAAGGGTGCCTTCAACCTGCTGGCGCCGCCAACGATTTCTCAGCGCGATTGCGACCGAGCGCTTGGCATTGTGCTGGCCGATAATGTATTTGTCCAGTGCTTCGACAATTTCTTTAGGGGTTAAATCTTTAAGGTCTGTTTTTCCCATGCTTTTTTTACTCCGTTTCGCTAAAGTGGCCTACAAGGTTTCAATCGTAATGTGGCGGTTGGTATAAATGCAAATATCACCGGCAATTTCCAGCGATTTTCGGGTTAATTCCTCGGCACTAAGGTCGGATTCGAACTTTAATGCCCGGGCAGCGGCAAGTGCGTAAGGGCCTCCGGAACCAATTGCCAGTATTTGATCATCCGGCTGCAATACATCACCGGTGCCGGAAACGATCAGCGCGGTATCTTTGTTCACCACAGCCAGCATCGCTTCCAGGCGGCGCAGAAAGCGGTCCGTGCGCCAATCTTTCGCCAGTTCTACCGCGGCCTTGGTAAGATTGCCGTTGTATTGTTCCAGTTTCTCTTCGAAACGCTCAAATAATGTAAATGCATCGGCAGCGGCGCCGGCAAATCCTGCCAGGACCTGGTCCCGATACAGCCGACGAACTTTATTGCCTTGCTGCTTCATTACCATGTTGCCGAAAGTTACCTGTCCGTCACCACCAAGGGCAACCTGGCCATCTTTAATGACGCCAAGAATCGTTGTTGCATGAAATTTGGGAAATGAATCTGACATTGAAACTCCTATATTCCTTGAATCTTAAATTGCTCGCAAATTTACGTATTATCGCCAGTGATTACAAACAAAAGTCAAAATTTAAATCTAGCGATTTTTGCCAAATTAAGTGTGAATAATGTCTAAGATTTACGGGAAGATAATTGAAATGTTTTCAGGGGAGGGGAAAAGCATCAAGGATAAGATAATGAAGAGAAAATATCTCTGATAGATGCTGAATGAAAAATACTTTCATCCAGCATCTATTGATTGGCATTATTATATGCTGCGACGCAGACGGGCAACGGGAATATCCAGCTGCTCGCGGTATTTCGCAACGGTCCGGCGCGCAATCGGAATTCCTTCTTCATTAAGCATTTTCGCCAGTTTGTCGTCGCTGAAGGGTTTGCGCGGTGGTTCTCCCTCGATGATCTCTTTCAGGCGGTCTTTGATCCGCAAAGTGCTAAGCGCGTCACCATCTTCGGTTTCCATACCTTCATTAAAAAAATACTTCAGTTCGAAGACGCCATAGTCGGTTTCGACATACTTGCCCTTACAAACCCGGCTGACTGTGGAAATATCCATTTCGATGACTTCGGCGATATCTTTCATAATCATCGGCTTGATGTGCTCCGGCCCTTTACGAAAGAAATTTTCCTGTCGTTCAACAATCGCCTCCATGGTTTTTTGCATGGTGACCTGCCGTTGACGGATCGCTTTGATAAACCATTTGGCGGAATCGATCTTCTCTTTGAGGAACTTTCGGACTTCCCGGTCCACCAGTTTCTTCGGCTGGCGGAGCATTTTCTTGTAATAGTTACTAATGCGTAAGCCAGGAGATTTATACTCATTAAGAGAAATTACCAGCTCATCATCGACCAGCTCGACAAAAAAATCCGGGATGATGTAGTTCGAGCGCGCATCACCATAATCCCCGCCGGGCTTGGGATTGAGTTTGCTGATGACTTCCAATGCCGCTTTGATTTCCTCCAGGGAAATTTCCAGTATATCGGCGACTTTTTCGAAACGGCGATTGACGAAATCCGTGTAAGCATCCTTGAGGATGCGCAGGGGAATATCATAGTCGCCTTCATTGGCCTCATGTTTTACTGCTA
>JAUIFT010000740.1 GCA_030430345.1 Calditrichia bacterium
ATGGGTAATACCTCCAAATGATACGCCGATGATCGCTAATTGCAATGCGGAAGCCTCCAGATAAAAATGATGCATTTCTTTCACATGGCGGGTGCGGCGTTTTATTCCCCGCAGGATGAACATCGTATGACCGAGAAAAGCGAGGTATAATATCAGCCCGATAAATCCCCAATCGGTGAGGATCGCAATAAATGTATTGTGCTGACTCTTCGGATCTTCGATTTCTTCAATATATTGTGTCGATAGTTCGATAAAGCCACCTCCCCCAACCCCCGCAGGATAATCGAGGAACATTTCCCAGGCGCCTGCCCAAATGTATTCCCGGCTTTTTGCCGAGCCGTCTCTTTCCTCGGTTTCGGATACGAATATGCTCGAAACCCGGTCTTTAAATGAATCATTGCTGACGTTAAAGAAGACCAAAGCGCCGGCGATTAACCCGATTAATACAGTTGCCCGGGTTTTGCCACCAATCCATAATAAGGCAAAAATGGCAATTGCTCCCAGCCCGACAATTGCGCCGCGGCTATTTGCATGAACTAGCAAGTTGAATGCGAGAACAATACCTGCGAGAAGAATACCACGTTGCCACCATTTTTTGAATAAAACGAAATAAATGCCGAAAAAAGGCAAAACTGTAATGACATAAATAGCGATGCCGTTTTCTTCAGTCGCATTTGGCGCCCAGAATCCCAGGTCTCTTTCGCGACCTAATTCAAAGGCCATTTTTCCAAAATTGCAAACGCATAGAATTATCACCCATACCAGAGTTTGGTAATTCTTATAAGTGCGGATGGACTGAGCCATGATAATGAACAGGACAGCCAGTTTTAAAATTTCCAATGCTTTTTCGGCACTTTCTCCGGGGAGAATCGCAAAAAAATGGGTAACGAGGTAGATATTGGAAACCAGCAAAGCTAACCAGAAAAAAGATTGATAATTGGGGAAATAAAGCGGTTCAAGCTTCCGCTTGTTCATGAAAAAACTTGCCAATGTAGAAAGGGAGATGACCAGCGCCCAGCCGGGATCCGGCAATACATCGCCCCAGGGCATGTAAGGTGGGTGATTATGCCATTCGAAGACATATAAGGCCACGCCGTAAAACGGATGCCGGAATGTTAGAAAAATTCCTATGGCAAAGACTATTAAAAAAATAATAACGCTGATGCTGGGCATTGTAAAGAATCCTCATCTAAGGTCGGTACGTAGATTATCAAATCTCGGAAAAAATTCTTGCTACGCTAGGTAAGAGGGGAGAAATGGGCAAATATTTTCATAAGATTTATTTTGGGGAACAATTTTTAGTCGAAAGGCTGAATCAGGCATTTAGTGCTAAAATTGCCCCAAATTGGGGATAAAATTTCAGCATTTTTATTTGCAACATAGATAACAGCACCTCAGTTGCTTCTAAGATTCATTAATATAGATGTAAACTATAAAGGGGCAAATCATGACATTTTTCGAATTTCCAAAGCGATTTAAGGTCCTGGCCAATATTACAAGTGTTCTTATGGCGATGCTGATTTTGGCCGGTTGTAGTGATTCCTCCACCGGGCCGGAGGAAAATATCGGGAATATATCCGATAGTTGGGAATCCATTAGCGCACAGGATGCCGGTATGGATGCCGCCAGTCTTGATACTGCCATTGCCAAAGCTGCAGCGCAGGATCGTTTCCTCAGCTTGCTGGTGATCCGCAATGGTAAGCTGGTGATCGAAGAATACTTCAATGGCAATACTGCCATTACCTTAAATGATACCCGCTCTGTTACGAAAAGTGTGGTATCCACCCTGGTTGGTATTGCATTAAAAGAAGGATTTATCAGCAGCCTGGACGAGACGCTGGGTGATTATCTCCATCCCGATATCGCCAACCTGAATTCCGAACAACAATCGATATCGATTCGGGATTTACTGACAATGTCCGCGGGATTTGAGTGGGATGAATGGACAAATACCTCCTACACGGATTGGATTACTTCGGGGGATCATATTAATTACATGTTTGAGTTGGATATTGTCAACACGCCCGGCAGTACATTCACCTATAACTCTGGTGCCACACATATTTTAGGTGTGCTGTTGCAAAAGGCCGTAGATATGCCGTTGGCAGATTTTGCGAAAACTTATTTATTTGATAAAATCGGGGTTGAGCGGGCGAACTGGGAACTGCTGATCGGGGGCTACGTTAATGGCGGCGCCGGTATCGATCTGCGGCCGAGAGATATGGCTCGCTTGGGGATGCTGTATTTACAGAATGGCCGAAGCGGGGCTGAACAAATTCTTCCCGAAGGATGGACGACAACGGCAACCACAGCCAAATACACCTGGCG
>JAUIFT010000741.1 GCA_030430345.1 Calditrichia bacterium
TGCCCATTGGCTTTAATCGTAAAGCGGTCGGTATAAATGCGTTTATCGATTTCCTGACGAACTTTACTCAATAATTCCCGGTTCATTTTCTGGCGCATCGCCGTTACCTGCTGAAAAGCCTTCTCCAGCGGTTCCCTGGAATAAGGCTTGAGAATGTAACCAATCCCGTATTTATCAAAAGCCTTGATAGCGTAGGGATTATAGTCGGAAATGAATACGACCATGGGCAGATAGGAAATTTCGTCCAATACGTCGAAGCAGCTGAACTCGGGCAACTGCATATCCATCATCACCATATCCGGTTTCAGACTGTCGATAATATTGACGGCTGTCTCCCGGTCCTGCGCCTCGCCGATAACCTGAATGCCGGAGAAGGCGCGTAATTCCGATTTTAGACGTTGGAGGGATTGGGTTTTATGCTCAATAAGTATCGTGCGTATCATGTTTTTTTGCCGGGAAGTGGATGGGATTCGTAATTCATTTCCTGATTGGGAACAATATAGGGCAGATTAATTGTGGCCTTTGTGCCGCCTTCCGCCAGGCGGGAAATGGTCAGTTTCGCCTCATCATGATAAAGCAGATTGAGGCGCTGATGAACATTGTAAATTCCGAAACCGGATTGTTCGCGTTTCCGGCTGGTGCCGCCGCCGGTATCCCGAACATTAACAATCACCCGTGCTCCTTCCTTGTACACAAGCACAAACACCTGTCCGCCGCGGCGCTTGGCGTCAATACCATGCTGGACGGCATTCTCAACAAGAATGGTGATAACCAGGGGAGGAATTTCCAGGTTGGCAAGGCGATCGTCGGCGGAGATTTGGAACTCAAGGCGATCGTCCATGCGGATTTTTTCGATTTCCAGATATTCCCGAACCAGCTTGAGCTCTTCTTCCAGGGTAATAAATTCATTATCCGGTAAGGTCAACAGCTTGCGGTAGATGCCGGAAAGATTGAGGATGATTGATTCTACCAGATGGGGCTTTTGATAGATGAGATCCAGCATGGTATTGAGAGTGTTGAAGAGGAAATGCGGATTAATCTTTGCCTGAAGAATTTCCAGCTTGGATTCCGTTTGCATTCGCTTGAGGTTTTCCACTTCGCGCATTTTGCGCTTGATATTCGCCTTTTGCTGCTCATACATAAAGGCAACAAAATACGCGCCGGCGATTACCAGGGCGATAATCAAATCTGCTACCAGCAGATAGGCATGCCCCATATCCATTTCGTGCGGTTGATTGATATCGCAAACCGCATTGACGAGTGTGAGTGCACCCTCGGTGCCGAAATAGACCGATGCCCCTAAAAACACGAGGATAATCGCGCCGGCAATTTGCTTTTGCTTGATGCGTTTTCCCAGGAAACGCTCATAAAACAACCAGAAAATTGTGCCGAGAATGGCAATCGCATTAGTGAAAGTGAGGCATAAAATTAAAAATGCGATAAACTCGTGCAGGGAATTTTGGATAAATGCCCCTGATAAACCTATCAATAAACCGGTTATTTGCCACAGTACTACGGCTGCCAGCCAACGTCTTCTTGTCATAGATCGCCTCAATCGTTTCGATTAAAATCTCTCTGACAGTTTACGCTTATTGCGAGAATTATTCAAGATGCATTCTGAAATAATTTGCCTTGGAGTTTGGCAAATTATTATCGAAATATGTGGACGACAAAAGTGGGAAAATATTCCGCTAATAAACAGGTAACCTGTTTTTATTTTTTCTCTTTGCCCATTTGTCTCTTTGGGGGTTGCAAAATTACAAATGGTGAAATGTCAACACGCCTTAGTAGTCCGTCAATTTTGAATTGACGTGTTCTGTCTATATGCTTCGACAAGCTCAGCATGACTGCTACTATCATCCTGAGCTTATCGAAGGGTGATTAATCTGGACAAATTAGGATTGACAGACTATTAGTTCTGATTTTTTTTGTGATCCCTTTTATCAAAATATTTTTTGGTTTACTATTTAAAAGAAATGTTCCCGCAACTTATCAGTTAAAAAAGCACAAAGGTGGTTATGGAAAATAAAGACGCCCGCAAACGGGAAAAACTTGTCATTGGGCGAAAAGATAAGCTGGACTTCCCGGCGTTATCGCTATTCGATATCGATGTTAAAATAGATACCGGCGCTTATACCGGGGCGATTCACTGCCATAATATTGAGCTGATCCCGCATCCGGCAGGAGAAAAAGTGCGCTTTAATTTGCTGGATCCTTCGCACCAGGATTATAATGAGCAGGAATTCGTTCTGCCAATTTCCCGGAAAAAGCAGGTGAAAAGTTCTTCAGGTAATGTCGAAACCCGCGTATTTATTCAAACAGAGA
>JAUIFT010000742.1 GCA_030430345.1 Calditrichia bacterium
ATTTTTACGCTCTCAAAACCGTAGAATATTCTACATTTACAGTGTAGAATATTCTGCCACCATAGAGCAATCCTCTAGATATGTATTTATATTTCGCGGCAACCATTTCAGATTGATTTATTTTATCCTTTAAATATCAACGACTTACACAGCCTCTCATTTGGCATTTTTTTCACCCCTCTTATTCTGGCACCAAACTTGACATAAGTATTTGCAAAGATGAAGAAGATACTTATAGAAAGTTTAAAATGAAGCGATTAAACCTTAACAAACGCGCCATTCTGATTCTAATACTGCTAATTGTGGGCATATTGGGCTCGATATTTTTCTTCCCCGTAAATTTTGACAATCAATATACCTGCCTTTATCATCGGTTCTTTTCCGAGAATCATTCCCATACCTACTCAATGGATAATATTGTCAATCATTATATCATGCCTTTTGGCTACCTCTGGTGGGGCAGTTTGCTATTGACGGCGTTCAGTATTTACGGTTTAAAGCGCTTCGCTATAGTCAGGACAACGAATCACTAAAAAGTTAAGGCATGCAGTAAAGGGATCAAAGTTTATGGACATACATTCAGAGCTAATAACGAACTATGCAAGCAGCTATCATATAGAAAGGAATGCCGTAATGTTGAATCAACTGTTTTTCCGGATTGGCCTAATAGGGCTGGTCCTTTTTCAAGTCGGCCTGGCGCAAACTCCGGATTCTATCCTGCAACTTACTCCGCTAATTCAGGAAGCGCTTGCCAATAATCCCGAACTCCAATCGGTTCAAAATAACTGGCAGGCGGCCGAAGCCAAAATACCTCAGGCAGGCGCTTTGCCGGATCCGGTTTTGAATTTCAACTTGATGAATATGCCGGTCACCTCTTTTTCATTTGACCAGGAACCAATGACCGGAAAGCAGGTCGGTATTATGCAGATGTTTCCTTTTCCCGGTAAACAAGGTGCACTGGAAAATATTGCTCGCGAAAATGCCGCAGTGGCAGAAGCTCGCTACCGGGAATTACAAAAGCAGCTTGTTAAAAATGTTAAAGCAGCTTATTTCGACCTGTTTCTGATAGATAAATCTCTTGAAACCATCCAAAAGAATCTTGAACTATTGCAAGAATTTTTGCGCATTGCGGAGACTAAATACAGCGTTGGCAGCGGTTTGCAGCAAGACGTGCTGCGTGCTCAGGTAGAGCTTTCCAAAATGACCGATCGCTTGATCAATACTCAAAAAAAACGGGACAAAACAGAGGCCCGCTTAAACGCCCTCCTGAACCGCAAGGCGGATGCTCCGGTCGGTCGCCCTGAAAAGCTGGTTTTTAAACTGTTTGATTATGAATTTGCTCAATTAAAGCAACTGGCGGATGAAAACCGCCCGCTGCTGCAGGCCTGGCAAGCGATGATCCGGCAAAGCCAGGAAAAAGTTCGTCTGGCGAAAAAAGATTACCTGCCTGATTTCGGCCTCGGTTTGGCATACACTCAACGAGATAAATTGGGCAATGGCGGAGGCGGAGCGGATTTTCTTTCCGGCATGATAAGTGTGAAAGTACCGTTGTACTTCTGGCGTAAACAGCGCCAGAAAGTAGCAGAATCCCGATTCAGTCATATTTCCGTGCAACAACGCTACGATGATGTGCTCAATCAGGTATATGCCGGCATTGACGCCACATTCAATGATGTTAAACAAAATGAACGCCTTTTAAACCTGTTCGAAACCGGTATTATCCCACAAGCTTCACAGTCGCTAAATTCTGCTATTGCTGGATATCAAACCGATAAAGTGGATTTCCTCACCCTGCTCACCAATCAGGTAAATTTGTTCAATTTCGAATTGGATTTTTATCGTGTGCTCAGTGAACATCATAAGAGCGCGGCGGAAATAGAGGCGTTAACAGGGGCCGAATTGGCATATTGAAAAACAAGACAGGCAAATTAATACTACGGAGAAATAAAATGAAATATCAAATGAAGCGATCAACGGTCTTTCTAATCTTCCTGATTTTTATAACAGGAATACTCCTGGTAAGCGGATGCGATAAAGTGGAAGAAAAATCTGAGACTGCTGTCGAAGGGCAACTATGGACTTGCGGGATGCACCCGGAAGTGATTATGGATGAGCCAGGGCAATGCCCGAAGTGTGGTATGAATCTAGTACCAGTGAAACAAAGTGGCAACGAGCAGATGGCCACGGAAACTGACAATGAAAAACTGCCGGGTGAGCGGAAAATCCTTTATTGGCAGGCGCCGATGAATCCCACGGAAATTTATGATCGCCCGGGAAAATCGGCAATGGGCATGGATCTGATT
>JAUIFT010000743.1 GCA_030430345.1 Calditrichia bacterium
ACGCGTGCTTCCAGAGAAGCGGCCATGGACATCCGGTCTACTTTCGTGAGAATGTTATCCGAGAGATAACTTTTCACATCGACATAGAGACAGCGGTTCAATGGACTGAACTGGGCGCTCTCTTGAAACAATGAATCTATATGCTGCGTGGCCGACCGGGTGCATTGGGAAGTAAATTCATGGGTAAATAGCTGTGCCCGCATCTTGTTACTCAGAAACATTCGCCAGCGGGCGTGGCCAAGACTACTCGCTTCCTGGGCCCCTTCGAGGAAGCGTTTCGATTTATTGATCAGTCCTTTTTTTTGAGACTGGGGCGGTATCGTTTCCGCCAACGGTTCCATGATGCGTTTGCGAATCGTCCCGGGTAGGCGGCGATAAATGCCGGCGAGATGATTGGCCTGATAAGTTTCGTAACCTCCAAACAATTCATCTCCGCCATCGCCACTCAATACAACTTTCACATGACGCCGCGCCAGTTTGGAAATCAGATAAGTGGGGAAAATGGAGAAATCGCCGATGGGATCGTCCATAAAGTGCATCAACTGGTTGAATAGATCGCCAATGTCCGGGTGTAGAATTTCTTGAAAATGCGGCAGGCCGAATTGCCGAGCGACTTTTTCCGCCCAGGGGAGTTCATTATAGGATGCATCTTCAAATCCGATGCTGAATGTTTTTCCGCTACCCATTGCCGCCGCAATCAGGGATGAATCCACCCCGCCGGAAAGAAATGCCCCCAGGGGCACATCGCTGACCATCTGGCGTTGAATGGCGTGTTTTAACTGCGTATCAATTCTTTCCAGCCAGTCTGTATCGCGGTAACTATTTGCTTTCCGGGGTATATCCCAGTATTGAGTAATTTGGCTGTTACCGCCTGGCAGGTCGAAGGATAAGAGATGGCCGGGAAGCAGTTGATGGATATCCCGAAAGAGCGTTCCGGAGCCGGGGACATATTCCCAGGTTAAAAATTCATTGAGTGCATCCGGATTGAGATGCCGGGGAATTTCATCGCTGGCAAGAATTGCCTTAATTTCCGAGCCCCAAAAAATTTTCTGACCCTGCAAGGAATAGTAGAGTGGTTTAATTCCCAGCGGATCGCGAGTGAGCAAAAGTTCTTTGCGAGAAATATCATGCAGGGCGATGGCAAACATGCCATTCAGATAGTTGGGGAAATCCCGGCCGTATTCTTCGTAGGCGTGAACAATCACTTCTGTATCGGATTGAGTAGAAAATGTGTGACCGGCATTTTGTAAATCCCGCCGTAATTCCCGGTAATTATAAATTTCCCCGTTGAGGATTGCCCGAATACGCCGATTCTCATTGTATACCGGCTGCTGCCCTCCTTCAAGATCGATAATGGATAGCCGGCGCATGCCAAATCCTACCCCATCGACAATCTCGCTGCTGCCGTCATCCGGTCCGCGATGATATAGCGTATCGGTCATCGCTTGCAGCATTGCTGCGTCAGCGGGAAGGGAGCGATTATTTTCCGCAAAACCGGTTATGCCGCACATTTTTTTAGGTGCTCCAATACAATTCTGAGTTTGCCGTGATAAGCGCGTCGGCTATATTTTTTCCCATAGAGCGCCCGGGCGGCGGCGACTTTTTCTTTCGCAACAACGGTGTCATTCAGGGCAGATAAAATACCCTCTGCCATTGCGACCGGATTCGGTTCGACCAGAAAAGCAACCTTATCGTCGAGCACCTGAGTGTGAGAGCGGATAGCAGTGGCGACTAACGGCTTTCCGGAGTTTAATTGTTCGTAGATCTTCAGCGGGGTGTTGTTGCCGGAGATGCGTGGCGAGATAACTACCCGGGCATGTTCGTTTAACTGGTTGGCGACATTTTTGGGTGCGCTACCGATAAACAGACAGTTGGGAATAACTGCCAATCGATTGGCCAAACTATGATATTCCCGCACCTGGCGCTCACTGCCCCCGGCGATGATCAGCTGAGCTGTGGGATCTTTATCCTGAACGCTGCGAAAGGCACGCACCACGATATCCATCCCCTGGTAAGGCTCCAAAGTGCCGGTATAGACAATCCATTTATGTGCCCGCGGGCAATGATTTTCACCTTTGTTCGGGAGATAATCCTGAAAATTGAGTGGTTTCGTTTCTTTCCGGCGGATCGGGTCGAACAAAGAGTTTTCAATCAGCACGTGAAGACGATTTCCCTGGAGAATCGACTCTGCGTATATGTAGAGGTCTTCGCAAATCGTAATGACCGCATCTGCTGCCCTTAAGGTTGCATTTTCCAGCTTTTCGAAAATACCGATTAATAGCCGGGAC
>JAUIFT010000744.1 GCA_030430345.1 Calditrichia bacterium
TGAGGATGCTACTGATGAACAACGAGCAGAAATCGAAGAAGCGAATCAACAGATTGAAGCTGACAATGCAGCAGTAGATGAAGAAAATGTAGAAATTGAACAGCGAAATGCTGAGCTGGAAGAAAAAAATGAGCAGTTGGAAAGCCTCCTGAATGAATTAAAGGAAACGCAAACCAAGTTGATTCAATCCGAGAAAATGGTGGCACTGGGGCAGCTGGTCGCCGGCATCGCTCATGAGATGAACACACCGGTTGGCACCATCCAGAGTTCCAGTGATGTAACTGCCCGCGCCCTGGAGAAAATTGTAGAACGTTTAGCCGCCGCTGAATCGCTGGAGGGATTACGGCAGGACAAGGGCCTGCAAAAATTTCTCGATAATTTGGAAAAAAATAATCAGGTGACCCGCATTGCCAGCGGGCGTATTTCTAAAATTGTCGACAGCCTGCGCAGCTTTGCCCATCTTGATGAAGCCTCTTTCCAGATTGTCGATGTGCATGATGGTATCGAGAACACCCTGACCCTGCTCACCCATAAGTTGGATGACCGTATTCGGGTCGTGAAAAAATATCAGGCGGTGCCGAAAATCTCCTGTTACCCCGGGGAATTAAACCAGGTTTTTATGCATCTGCTGACCAATGCGATTCAGGCTATCGAAGGAGAAGGCAGTATCACTATCCAGACGGCGGCGGAGAATGGCCGCATCTCTATTGGTTTTACAGATACCGGACGGGGCATTCCCGATGAACAACTAAAGGCGTTATTCAACCCTGCCTTTACCCGCACCGGCACGCGTATTAAAACCAGCCTGGGATTATTCACCAGTTACAATATTCTCCAGAAACATAGCGGGGAAATTACCGTTGAAAGTCACCCCGGTAAAGGGAGTAAATTTACCGTGTTGATTCCAACGGGCTGATCCTGGCAAACCACAAAACGATACTTTTCTTTAACTACCGTTGACTGCTACGTTTTTATATCCGTTTACACCTAAAAGTAGCGAAATTAGCGCATATACAGCATTAAAGGTAAATTGCCAGACCGGCGAATAATGTCAGTCCGGACAGTTCTCCCTGAAAGTCACTATAGTAGCGAACCTCTGTTCTGGTGCCGAACGTTTCAGTTAATCTAATCTTGACGCCACCTCCAACATTACCGAGCAAAGTGCCATGTTTACAGACGCCTGCCCCAAATGAAAAAAAAGTCGCCGGTTGATCTTTGGTTACCAGTTTGGATAGAATGATGTTGCCGAAAACTCCGCTGTCATCATCCAGGCCGAAAAAGGGCATTAGCTCAAATCCATAGCCTTTCGGACTGTGCGTGCCAATTGTAAAGGCATAGGTTCCCAGACTATTGTCTGTGCTGAGAGAGAATTCTCCCTGCGCCCGTGGTTGATCCGATTGAGCAAAAAGGGCGTGTCCGCTGAGAATTGTGAAAAAAACGATTGAAAAAATCAGACGGCCGATGTTATCCAAGCTCATTGCATCTCCTCTCATCGTTAGTTTATAAATGAAGAAAATGCAATTGAGATGCCAGAAAAAGAGAAAAAATCTATAGTTTTTTCTTGTGCTTAAACGTATGTATATAAACTGGTTATGGGCTTGATCAGATTCGCTGGTTTATCGCATTCGCCAAGAATGTCGATCATGGTTCGACATGGATGTACATTTAGGATAATCTGTAAAAATTTATTCCCCGGCAACCGGCAAATTTTCCCAGTCAACAGGCCCATCAATGAAGCGCTGCTGCAATCGGGGTAAAACAATATCTCCCCAGGCACGAACGAAATAGTGATAAGCTTTATCCCAATCGGGACCGTCTCCCCAGCCGGTTTGCAGAAAAATCAGGCGGGATGTTTTCTCATCAATATTTTCAAATTTCAAGTTAACAAGAGTGCGTAGGGGGCGAAGATCCGGCAGGTCCGGGGTTTGATTCCAGGTAAAAGAAAACATTTTGCCGGGCTCAATCGCCATAATGCGCATACCTTCCGCACCGCGTTGGCCGGCTGGTGCATCCGGGAAGAAAAAGATTTCGTACATGCCATCGATACGCAAATCGATATTGCAATCCGGCGCGAAGAACGTTTTTACACCTGCTTCACTCGTCCATGCTTCCCAGACTTCGTCGACATTTGCATTGATATCGATTTCAAAATAAATTTTTCGGATATTCTCTTTTGCTTTCATTGCGTTGCCTCCTGTTAGACATATAACAAACAGGATGATCCAGTTTGTGTTCAGTGATTTTAAAAAGATCATTTGTTTCCCCTTTTCTTTTATTGATGGTTT
>JAUIFT010000745.1 GCA_030430345.1 Calditrichia bacterium
GTTAAAATTGCTGAGAATTCGGTGTTAAAAAAATCCATTCTGGCATCCCCGCAAGTAAATCTTTCCTACCACGACAAAGTGTTTTCCTTTGAATTTGCCGCGCTGGATTATACCGCACCGGAAAAGAATCAATACGCTTATATGCTGGAAGGATTTGATGAAGACTGGACGCATGTTGGCAACCGCCGCTTTGCCGGGTATACCAATCTTGACCCGGGGAATTACCGCTTTCGGGTAAAAGGCGCTAACAACAGTGGCATCTGGAACGAAGAAGGCAGCGCGGTCGACATCTACATTGCCCCGCCGTTCTGGATGACCTGGTGGTTTCGCTTGCTGGCAGCGGCTGGCTTTCTCGGTCTGTTCGCCCTCTTCTACAACAACCGTATTTCCACCTTAAAAAAAGAGAAAGCCGCCCAGGAAGCCTTTTCAAAGCAACTCATTGCCGTGCAGGAGCAGGAACGGAAGCGGATCGCCGGGGAATTGCATGATAGCATCGGGCAGGATTTATTGATCATCAAAAACTCCCTGGAAATCTCCCGGAACACCGAAGATCAGAAAGCCTTGCAGGGTAAGCTTAGCGAACTGTCGGAGATTACCGCGCAGACCATCGGAGAGGTGCGGGAAATATCCGCCCATCTCCATCCGCACATCCTCGAACGCCTTGGCCTGACAAAGGCGATCCAATCGATGGTCAATAAAGCGTTTGAGAATACTCCGACGGCTGTCCAGGTGAAACTGGAAAACATCGACGGCTTGTTTGCGAAAGATCAGGAAATTAATATTTATCGTATCATCCAGGAAGTTGTCAATAATTTGCTCAAACATGCCGCTGCAACAAATGCTCAGATAGCGGTTAACCGGCAAGACAAAGCGGTCACTATTCGCATTATCGATGATGGAAAAGGATTCCTTCCTGCCAACACCGCTCAAAATGGCTTCGGGTTAACCGGTATGGCCGAGCGGGTGAAGTTTCTTGATGGCAGCATCAATCTTAATTCTGCACCGGGACAGGGTACTCGACTGTCCATCACATTGCCGATCTAATTTTGGTCACCGGCATCGTTGATCGTTGATCGGAGAACGAACAACGATCAACATAATTGTTTTTAACTTTTTTACAAAGCAACGGACAATATTAGCTATGAATATATTAGTCGCCGATGACCATCCGATTTTTCGCAAAGGATTGGTAGAAATCATCAATGCCTCTGAAAAGTTTCGATGTGAGCTGGAAGCCGGAGACGGCAAAACAGCTTTACAGCTATTGCGGGAAACCGCGCCGGATATTGCCGTGCTGGATATCTCCATGCCGGAAATGAATGGCCTGGAAATTGTGCAACAGGCCAGCTCGGAGGATATTTCTACGCTCTTTGTTATTCTCACCATGTATAAGGAAGAAGAATATTTTAATGAAGCGATGGATTTGGGTGTGCATGGCTATCTCTTAAAAGATAATGCCGTTACCGATTTATTGAACTGCCTGCAGACCGTGGCAAAAGGCCAGTATTACGTCAGTCCGTTCCTGTCCGACTACCTCGTTCGGCGCAGTCAGCAACAATTATCCTTGAATTCAAAAGTCCCCTCACTTTCCCAGCTGACTGCAACCGAGCGACAGGTGTTGCGCCTGATCGCCGACAACAAAACCAGCCGGGAGATCGCCGATGAGATGCATGTCAGTCATCGCACCGTGCAAAATCATCGTAACAACATCTGCCAGAAGCTCGGTTTTAAAGGACACAACAAACTACTCTTTTTCGCCCTGCAGAATAAAGACTCCCTCTAATTTCATCTCCATCATCCCGGGTCTTTCGATAAACTCAGGATGTATCCCTCAAGGGTGAATTACTTCTCTAAAGTGGCAGTCGGCAGGAAAAAATTGCTACTGCCGACTGCTACTCTACTTTCCATCACCTAAGTACTGGTACTTACAAAATTTGAGCATTCCCCTCTATTGTCCCATCTGGCGTCGCCAATTATTTTTCAAGAAAAAAATATGGTGGACTTATGCGCATTCTTCTGGTGGAAGATATTCCGAAAACCCGGCAACTGATTCGTCAAATACTGCTCAACAATATTCCTGGTATCGAAAGAATTTGGGAATGCGAGGACGGCCCGGAATCAATGCGGCTCTATCAGGCGCATCAGCCGGACTGGGTGCTGATGGATATCAATCTGAAGAATTCCAGCAACGGCATTCAGGCGACCAGCGAAATCACCCGGCGGTTTCCGCAGGCAAAAATCATTATTGTTTCCGCCTATGATGAATTGGAATATCGCAGCGC
>JAUIFT010000746.1 GCA_030430345.1 Calditrichia bacterium
TTGTATTTAGAAATAAACGTTTTAACCTGATCTTCGATTTTATCGCAGAGTGTATTTACGTCTTTGAGAAGTAGTTCTTCGTCATCTCCAGCAAGCGCGAGCTTCGGAATGTCCCACCCTACCAATTCATGATCATAATTAATTGCGGGTAATTCTTCTTTTAATTCCTGATTCATGAGGACGAAATAATCAAATTTTTGATTTTCGATAACCTCATATACTTTGGAAAAAGAATAATTGGGATCCTGTCCACGTTGTTTTAATACGTTGGCAACAAGGTAGTTGACACGATCTGCTTTCAAACCAAAACTATGCACTTCAAAATGTTCACGGGCGAGTGACCGTAAGTAAACTTCGGCAATAATGCTGCGACAAGTATTGTTGTCAGAAACAAAACAGACGCTTTTTCTGTTACCCATTCGGGCCTCCACGGTTCTGAATGATTCAAGTTGTATAATACCTGTTTTGCGGGTGCGCAGGAATCGGCATCCCATCCCAATTTTACGCCGGAATCGGTTATACGATTTCGGCGTTCATTTTTCAAGCCACTTACCTGACCCGCTTCTGTATCTAATTCTTCTACCGGTAAATTTCAAGTAAAAAAATATCGAGAGCTGCTTTCATTGACCATATCTCTGAAAAAACAACCTGAGCGTTAAAAAAACACCCAGGTTGGTAATTTTTAAAAGCAGTATTGGACAATCTCAGGTATTATCCATTGAGATGTCTGGCGAGGGTAACCATTATCGCCTTCTGAACATGCATGCGATTTTCAGCTTCATCGAATACGATTGAATGTTTGCTCTCAATCGCTTCGTCGGTAATCTCTTCGCCGCGATGTGCCGGCAGGCAATGCATAATCAGGGCGTCAGATGTGGCATGAGAAAGCAGTTCCATGTTGAGCTGGTAGGGCATGAAAATCTTTTTGCGGGCTTCTGCTTCTGCTTCCTGTCCCATGCTCGCCCATACGTCGGTATAAAGCACATCTGCATCGGTCACTGCCGCAACAGGATCGCTAATCAGTTCGATTTTGCTGAGTCCTTTATCCCGGGCATCTTTCAATGTTTTCGGATCCGGCTGATAATTTTGCGGGCTACAAATGACCAGGTGAATCGGCACTTGCCCGGCAAAGTTGATCCAGGAATGAGCGATGTTGTTGCCATCGCCAATATATACGATCTTCATACCGTCCAGGGAGCCGCGATGCTCAAGGATGGTGAATGCATCGGCCATAATTTGGCAGGGGTGGTTATAATCGGTCAGCCCGTTTACGACCGGTACCGAGGAATACTCCGCAAGTTCCAGGATATCCGAATGTGCGAAAAGTCGCGCCATAATAATATCGTTATAACGGGAAATTACCCGGCCGACATCCTTCACCGCCTCGCGGGTGCCAATGCCGATATCCTGCGGCGACAGATATAAAGCCATTCCGCCCAACTGGTAAATGCCGGTTTCAAAAGAAATCCGGGTTCTGGCACTTGGTTTAGCGAAAATCATTGCCAGGGAATAACCATCGAGAATATGGTGCTTTTCGCGGCGCCTGGTTTTCGCTTTCAGATCCGCGGTTAAATCAAAAATATCGTTAATCTCGTCCCGGCTCCAATCGGCGATCGAAAGAAAGTCTTTCTGCATAACTACCTCCTGCTTCACATGTGCTGTATTAAAGAATAAATTTACGTAAATCTTCGTCTTCGACGATATCTTTCAATTTTTCCCGGACGAACTCGCCAGTGATGTTGATTTTGTTCTCTATTTCCGGCGCATCAAAGAGCATGTCTTCCAGCAAAGTAGACATAATGGTGTGCAGCCGTCGTGCGCCAATATTTTCCGCTTTGCTATTAACATAGCTGGCAGTTTCGGCGATAGCGCGGATGGCATCATCAGAAAAAGTGAGTTGGATGTTTTCCGTATTCATCAATGCACTGTACTGCTTGACCAATGCGTTTTGCGGCTCGCTAAGAATCTGGATGAAATCATCCGTAGAGAGGCTGCCCAGTTCCACCCGGATCGGGAAACGGCCTTGTAATTCCGGAATGAGGTCGGACGGTTTAGCGACATGAAAGGCCCCGGAAGCGATAAACAAGATATGATCGGTTTTGATCATACCATACTTGGTCGCCACCGTTGTACCTTCGACAACCGGGAGGAGATCCCGCTGTACGCCTTCCCGGGACACATCCGGGCCATGCTTAGCGCTGCCGCTGGCGATTTTATCGATTTCGTCGAGGAACACGATGCCACTGTTTTGCACCCGGGTAATTGCTTCCTGAAC
>JAUIFT010000747.1 GCA_030430345.1 Calditrichia bacterium
ATCGTATTCATTTCCGCCTGTTCGCCATCATCATCTGCCAATGCGCTTGCTGTCACCGATATTTTTAGAAAAATGACCAATAGCAGCGGAATTGCCAGCCAGCGGACAGCGGAGGGAAAAACATCCTGCAATCGACGGAAAATGATTAATGTGCCAATGACAACAGCCGGAACCAACTGTTGATGATAATGGGTGAACTGCTTCATTGGCAACAGAACGGCTATTAACGACAGAGCAAACAAAGCTGCCATGAACAAGCGCCACCGCCAGCTTTGCCCGCAAAAAATTGCCAGCAACGGAATAAATAAAAGCAGGTCCGAGCCTAATGCGAAAAAATGAAATGTCAGCACATTGCGAATCACATCCGTCCGGGATATAATGCGCTGAATGAAAGCGCCTAAAAATTCACCGCTATCCGGGTTGCTTGCCACGGTAAGGGCAGCGCTATTCACAGTGGGAATGCTGCCGGTTACCCCGCCATATTTTAGCGCGCGATTAAACAATGCATCCAGATAAGACTGCCAGTCACTAACCACAAACATCAATATGAACATGACCAAAAAGGCAATGCCACTCCCCAGGGTAAGCGCTGTCGCACTTTTCCACTTTTCCCGTTGTAATTCGGGTGAAAGTAGCAGCGTCAGAATAGGAAGGCCGAGAAAAAGGAGGCCAGTCTGCCGGGCATGGAAAGCCCAAATTGCCGCTATTCCACAGGCCAACCACATTCCCGGTGAAATTTTGCCATCCCGGCAGATGCGATATCCCGCCAATGCCAGGAGCATGGTAAATCCATTAACCACATCCTCCGATCCTCCCCAAATAAAGTCTCCACGGGTTAAGGGCAACCAGAGGGTTACAATTGCCGCTGTCAGGCGGCTCCATTTCTTTTCTCCCGCTAACAAAAAAAATACCAGTAACGCCTGTCCCGCTGTCCAGAGAAATGTAAATAATTGCTGAACGAGGTAATTTCCCGGCGCCAACCATTGGGAGGGGAAATAAAACATCAGGGCCAGCGGAGGTTTATTATCCCAGGCTTCGCTGTAAAGCGCTGCGCCTCCGGCGACCCGTTGCGCAACATCGCCCATAACAAAAGCATCATGGTCGACAATTTTACCACTGCCGAGTACATAAGCGGCGAACGCAACCGACAGGGCGCCAAAAAGCCAGAATCCTTCTTTATGCCAGATTTGTCTCATGCGCTCTTGTCAATATTGACACCATTTTTCCGATCAATGATCGCCTGACACAACCTTTCAAAAGGAGGTATATTCTGTATTCGATAGTATTCCTGATATTTCTCCCGGCAGGGCTGTTTCCGCCAGGCATGATAGGCATTGTAGGCATCATCATCTTCATTTAACGCCAGGAGAAATTCTGCCAGTTCCTTCGGTCCGCTGAAATCTGCCGCATTAATAAAGCAATGATCCCCCGGGGCAAAATCGTCGGCATTCGGCGCTCCCATGTAAACCGGGACACATCCGACCTGTAAAGGATCAAAGAATTTTTCCGTTAGATAATCCTTCTCGATAGAATTCTCGTAGGCGAGGTTAAATTTATACTCGGATATTACCCGCAGTTTGGTTTCCGCACCATTGTCCTCGGGGAGTGAGCGATTTCGTAAGAACCGGCCGTAGCTGTGTACATCAAGATGCTTTACCAGCTCCTCGACATAAGTATTCCGTCCACTTTTTTCCCCGAGATACGAGAAAAACATCGCAATCAAATTTTCCCGGCTCTTCGGCTTCGGACGATTGGTGATCAGATCATCGAAGTTCGGGAAATAGTATGGCGTCCAAACATCCGATTCCCGGCGATAGCTCATCATCATATTAAATTGGTTCATAAATTTCTCATCCCGGAGAATGGGATACTGAACGCTCGACTCCATAAACCAGGCGACGGAAAGCTGCCCGGGGTCCAGGCGGAGCCGGTATGGGCGGCGAAGGGTAGGAATATGATAAACCAGCGCAGTGGCCTCACGCCGGAAGCGTTGATCGGTAGTAATCGCACAGTTAGCTGGCAGATTCAATTGTTCCAGATTTAAAGGCATACTAAACATACTGTTATAGACGACGATAAATGTATCTGCTGCGCAAGTCGTGGGATTGCCCAACCGTAAATTCTGGCTACTCTCCGCCGCCCTGAAACGACGGTCCAGGTGCCACTTTACTTCTTTCGATATTCGCCGCACCCGGCCAAACAGATAGCGGGTGCCATCACGGCGAATCCCCAATATCGCACCGAGAGCTCCCCCGAAGAAAGTAACCGTAAACA
>JAUIFT010000748.1 GCA_030430345.1 Calditrichia bacterium
CGATAATACCCATGCCGCCAATCCAGTGGGTCAGGCTGCGCCAAAAAAGAAGGCCATAAGGCAGGGCTTCGATGTCCGTTAGTATTGTTGCCCCGGTTGTGGTAAAACCGGATATTGTTTCGAAAAAAGCGTCAGTGAAAGAGGGAATCGCGCCGGAGAACAGAAAAGGAAGACAGCCAAAAAAGGAGAAGAATATCCAGCCGAAGGTAACAATTGCAAATCCTTCTTTTGGACGAAGATCCCGGGAAAATTTGCTGAAGCGAAAAGTGACGAAGCCAAAGATAAAAGTAATTGCCGCACTGCTGAGTAAGGGGATGACATCACTGGGCATATCAGGAGGATTATAATAGATAGAGAAAGGAATTGGCAGCAGCATGGTGCCAGCCAGAAACATTAATAAAAAACCTAAAATGTTTATGACGCTGAGAATGTGCATAACAGAATTACCGGATTATTTGAATAATTTGTCGACATCCTTCATCGCACGGGGTAAGGAGAATACCACGACTTTGTCTCCCTCTTCGATGAGAGTCTCTCCTTTGGGTATCGTTACCTGTTCATGTTTCATAATTGAACCGACGATAGCATGCTTGGGGAAGTTTATATCTTTTAGCGGCTTACGGGTAATTTTGGAACGCCGGGATGCAATGTATTCGACGATCTGCGCATCAACCCCGGGAATCGAAGCCATCGCTGCCACTTCCCGGTGCCGGATATACCGTTGAACGGCATTAACTGTAATGAGCTGCTTGCTAACCACAGCATCCATACCGATGGTCGGTGTAATCGGCATATATTCCATATTGTTCACTAAGGCAATAGTACGGGGGACTCTCAGATGCCGGGCGACCAGGCTGGCAATAATATTGGTCTCATCGCTGCCGGTGACGGCGATGAAGGCATCCATATCTGTAATCCCTTCTACGGCAAGAAGATCTATATCGGTGCCATCACCATGGATAATTAAGGACTGAGGAAGCAAATCGGCAATCTCTTCTGATTTGGACTGATTACTTTCAATAATCTTCACATTGATGTTACCGGAAATATTCCGGGCAACAAACTGACCTATTAATCCGCCCCCGAGAATCATGATGTTGCGAATCTGGGTATCGACTTTCCCGGTAAATTTGATAATCTCCGGCCAGTATTTTGGCGAGCTACAGATAAACAGTTGATCGCCGGTAGTAAGGATATCGTTGCCGCGGGGAATAATGGTTTGCTCTTTTCGGTTGATGGCAACGATCCGCATGGGCAAATTGGTGATGTCTTCCCCGAGGTCTTTCAAGGGGATGCGCAATATTGGCGAGTTTTCTTCCAGGCGAATACCGATGAGCTGAATGCGGCCATTTTCCAACTCAACAATATCAGTCGCTACAGACTGCCGTATCAGGCGAAGAATAGTTTCGGCGGTTTCTTTCTCGGGATGAATAATCAGGTCCGGGCCCAATTCTGAAGCGGGAATAATGAATTCCGGCGAGGTGTATTCGTAGTTGCGTACCCGGGCGATCGCCGTGGAAACACCGGATTTTTTCGCCATCTGGCAGGTGATGATATTGACCTCATCATTATTGGTAACAGCGACAAAGATATCACAGTTACGAATATTCGCCTGCTTAAGTATTTGAAAACTGGCGCCATTGCCTTCGATGACAAACGCATCGAGTAATTCACTGGCGCGCTTAACTTTTTGCGCGTCGGACTCAACCAGCGTTATATCATTTTCATGACAGAGGCGTTTCGCCAACTGCAACCCAACATCTCCGGCGCCAACAATTATGATCTTCATAGGCTAATAGTATACGCTATTTAAATATTTTTTGGAAAACTGAAATGGCGTAACTGATATCATCATCGGTTACCCCAAGATGGGTGACAGCACGAACTCTGCTGCCGCCAAAACCAAACATGTGTATGTTGTTTTCTACTAACTTCGCAATCAGATCGTCAACTGTTATCCGGCTTTGATCAACCTCGAAGATGACAATATTTGTCTGAACGGTACTTAGGTCCAGCGTAATACCGGGTAACTCTGCGATCGCAGCACCAAAATGGCGAGCGCGATCATGGTCTGCTTCCAATAGCGGTAAGTGATTATCCAATGCATGTAAACAGGCTGCAGCCAGCATACCGCCCTGGCGAATACCGCCGCCATAAGCTTTGCGGTAAAAATGAGCGCGTTTTATAAAGGCGGCAGTGCCAGCAATAACTGAGCCTACCGGGGCGCCCATTCCCTTAGAAAAACAGAGTGAAACAGAATCAAA
>JAUIFT010000749.1 GCA_030430345.1 Calditrichia bacterium
GGTGAGGTTGGTGGGCAGGCCGGCTTCCGTGTCATAATTGACCCCGCGAAACGGCTGTGCACTCACATCGAAAACAGAAACGATGAGGAAAAAATAAATAAGCGGGCAAACGCTGGCAAAGACCTTTCGCAATGTAATGTGCATCTTACCTTTTGCGAATTTTATAAATAAATGAATAAATAATCGCACAATTTCTCCCACTCTCTCAAAAAGTAAAAACTAACCCCTATAAATTCCCTCGCTGTTGGCTGCTTTTTTTCCGCCGGGAGTATCGGTGTGGATCTTTAATCAGTCGTAATAGTTGTCAGCGGAATTAGATGCTTATAATACTTTAAACCAATGTAGTAATTTTACGACAAAAATTAAACTGAAAAAACGTATGAAAATGAGAGGAGGGTCATAAAAGTTTAAATGGGTTTTCTTAAAAACGTGATTTGAATCGTCTTTCGGAAGGGAAATCTCAGGATTTGCCTTGCTTCATTTATAACCATGAAAAAAGACAATATTGTCAGTTCTCAAAATAGCCTTGCCATACTAAAACCGATGTAAAAGTTCGATTTATCCAGCCTCTGCGCGAGATCCATACGGAGTAATCCAAAGAGGTTGTTGATCGAAATGCCGGCCTCATGATGGAAATCTGTTGTAAAGCGAGGTGCATAGTTGAGTGCCTGCAGTGTTACATCGTCAAGCCAGGTCCGTCCGGATGCCCCATGAATAATTATACCAATCCCTCTTTTCGCTAAACTACGCAAGCCGATGATTTCGAAAGGCACCGTTCGGAAATTATGTTCCCAGAATAGGCCGGCATATTTTTCACATTCATAAGGTGTGCGTATCAAGGTTTTGAAAGTGCCAAAGGGCTTCAGTGCGCGGATGCCGGATTCCAGAATGCCAAAACGCTGTGGCGGAAGGTCGCCGCTGGATGTACCGGCAACGAGGCGGATATCCAGGGCATTGGGAAGGATGCGCCGCCGGAAGAAGGTGTTTAGCCGTAAATCCGCAGTGAAGCGATATTTGGTGAATGAAAAATCACTGTTAAAGATGGCCGGGCTGCTATGTTCAATGGTTAATCGGGCGCCGGTTTGTCCAACGATTCCAAATGGGACGAAATCCTCACCATAAGCGATGGTCACCCGGCTGCTACGAAGAACGCCCGGCGCTATCGGCGGATTTTCCCGCTGAATATTATCATTCTGTAGTAAACTGTAATCCGTTTGCTTAATGAGAGAGCGATGATCGCCGCTGTAGAATCCTGCTGTCAACCGCAGGCGTAATGGCCGTAGCGGTATCAAAAGCCGGGTATCGAAGGACTTCTCCCAATAGTAATCAAAATAATCGTCGTAGCCGGCCAGGATGGATATGCTGTTGGTAAGAGCGGAATAGCTGTCGGAGTGATACCGTTTTTGCACACCACGGTTAACATTTGCTTCCCAGGCAAAACTTCCGGAGCGATTGAGACTGATCCGCAGGCCGCCACTATAGGACCAGCGTTCCAAGCCGCGTTCGTAGGCCAGTCCCCCGGAAACCTGCAGGGGCCGCGGGGAAAGTTTTAAAGTGGCGCCAAAATGACCGCCATCGACGCGATTATACCACAGCTGTGGGCTAATGGAAACGTATCTGCTGAAAAAACCTTTCGCTCTATTTGAATCAGCACCATCGGGGGCGTCATCATCTTCCATCTCGACAAAACGGGCGAGCAGGCCGGACGGTTTAAATGCCTTTGCAAACGTCTCGCTGCTGTCAATATTACTGTAAGCAGAATCTTCCTCCGGCGAGAAGGGAATTATCGCCAATGCTGCTTCACTTTCCTGCTCGGCAACGGTGCTGGAATCGATATGGAAAATTTTCTTGCTGCGGTATAAAGAATCCGGCAGAGTAATATTTACCTCATAAGCGGTGAGACTGGAAATCTGCCGATAGCCAATCGGTGGACAACTAAGTCCCGGAAACCCGAACTTCGCCATTCCTTCGATGCGCACATCGACCGGCAGCCAAAATGCCTTCCCGTAATTGCTGAACTGCTGGCGGTAATGAACGTCCCAGCCCTGGATTGGCGCCGGATAAAGGAGATTCTCCGTCGGTTTCAGATCGACTTCGATCATGGCATAGGCTTCGTCCAGCACGGCAATGCGCCCGATAAAGGCGGATTGTAGTTTGCTTTTCGGACGCAATGAAATGTCGTAAACAACTTTGTCATCCCGGTAGCGGCGCCCTTCCAGCTTAAAATGGTAATGCTTTATCGCATCGGGGTGAGT
>JAUIFT010000750.1 GCA_030430345.1 Calditrichia bacterium
CAAAATTTTCATCGAGAAATGAATAGCGGAAAGGAATCAGCGGAAAGGTTGCCTGCCATTCCTGCTTCAGAAAATCCAGCGTGCGGGCCATGTTATCGGGATGGCTGCGGACGTTGATAAAATTAAGACCGCTCGGCCAGAGATTCATTGGCACCATAAAAACCGCTTGCACTTCATTGTGCAACGAACTGATGTGAAAATTGTCGGTTACGCCGATCACCGTGCCGGTGAGTCCCTGCGCGGTGCCGAACCATTCGATTTGCTGCCCAATTGCATCTTCCGGATTTACCCAGCCAAACAGCGCCGCCGCCTTGGCATTGATAATGTATGATTGCAAAGTATCTGTAGACATTTTATCGGAATAGAATCTTCCCGCAACCAGCTCTACACCGAGGGTTTGTAAAAATTGCGGGCCAATCGGCAGTGTGGTCATCTCCCAGCGCTCGCTTTCATCGCCGCCCGCCTTGGTAACCGGTGTTGCCAGGCCGCCGCCGGTGCCGGGCATAATTGCCGTACCGGAGACCATGCGGACATCGGGGTTTTGTAAATAACTGGTGCGTAAAACTTCGAATTTGCTGCGCACTTCCGCATCTGTGGCGGGAATAACGATGACCTGCTCTTTATCGAAACCCAACTTCTTGTTGCGCATAAATTCCAGTTGATTGTAAACCAGCATCGTGCCTATCACCAGGACGATCGAAATACCGAACTGCAGCACAACCAGGGCCCGCCGCAAGCGGGTAACCAGGTTGACGCCGAAGATTGAGCGCTGTTTGTTTAAATTGGATTTTAGCGTCGCAATCGGCTTGAAGCCGGAGAGGTAAAAGGCCGGATAGCTGCCGGCGATAATGCCGGTTAAGAGCACAAACCCACAAATCCCCAATAGCGCATCCCAACGTTCAAAATAGGAAACGGTTAAGGATTTTCCGGAAAGCGCATTGAAAAAAGGCAGTGAAAGCTCGACGATTAAAAAGGCCAGCGGAAGGGCGATGATACTCAACAGCAGAGATTCACCTAAAAACTGCCGGATCAGCTGAACGCGGCGCGCACCGAGTACTTTCCGCATACCGACTTCGCGGGAACGGCGGATCGAGCGGGCCGTGGAAAGGTTCATGAAATTGATGCAGGCAATTAAAAGCACGAAAATGGCGATAATCGTAAAAGTGTAGACGTAGTTAATATCACCGGTTTTGGCTTCCGCGATGCGCTTCGATTGCAGGTAGATGTTTTCCAGCGGCGTGACGGATACCGTATAAGTACGCCCGATCGATCTGGCAATGTCGTCGTGCATGTAACTGTCGACAAAAGCGGGCATTTTTGAGTTAAAGTCGTCGATGTCATGCTGTTCCGGGAATAACAGAAAGGTGTAGATGAGGAAAAAGGAATGCCAGGAAGCGACGTTGCCCGGTGTGGCAATTTCTTCCAGCGTGGGAAATGAACCGAGAAAGTCAAATTGAATGCTGAGATTGGCCGGCAGATTCTCAATTACGCCGGTCACTTGCAAATCGCGTTGATTGTCATAGTAAAATATTTTCCCAAGCGGGTCTTCTGCCCCAAAATAACGCTCGGCAGTTTCCCGGGTTAATACGACTGAATTAGGCGCCTTAAGTGCGGTTAGCGGATCCCCGCTGATCATTTGATAGGAAAAGATCTCGAAGACGCTGGTGTCCGCCCAAAAGAAATTGTTCTCGTAAAAGCGCTTCTCGCCATATTGCACCAGCGGATTGCCCCATTTTGCGATGCGGGTAAATGCCTGGATTTCCGGGTAATCCTTTTTCAATGCCGGCCCCATGGGAAAGGAACTGACCGCCAGGGGAGAGGTGTTGCCACCGGCAATCATGTCCACATTAACCCGGGCGATACGATGACTGTTATCGTGAAAACGGTCAAAACTTAATTCATCCATAACGAAAAGGAATATCAGGACGCAGCTGGCAATCCCGATGGCCAGCCCGGCAATATTGATAAATGAATAACCTTTATATTTCAAGAGATTACGGACAGCAATTTTGAAGTAATTTCTAAACATTGGGCCTCCTCAGGTATGCTAATATTCAGTTCAAAATTTATACCAAAAATGACTTCTGGACAAAGTTGTTGGCAGAAATCGTAAAGAAACGAATTATTCTGCCTCTTAATGTGAGTATGTAATAAGAAAGCGTAGTGCTAAATAAGTAATGCTGACAGCTGTCATCCTGAAAAAGGAATGAAAAGTGTAAAGGAAAATACATCGAAATGAAATACAGCGAGT
>JAUIFT010000751.1 GCA_030430345.1 Calditrichia bacterium
GCTTATTCGTTGGCGGCAATTGCAGATTTTCTCGATGGTTTCGTTGCCCGAAAACTGGAGGAAACTTCTCCGCTAGGGGAGAAACTGGATGGCGATTTTGATGCATTAGGTATTGCGATTGCCCCACTGCTCGGAATTAAACTGGGACAACTTCCCTGGCTTTACTTATTGGTAGGCGTGGCCTATTATTTATTCATGGCCGGAATGTATTATCGGCGTAGAAATGGAAAGGCGATTCATGCGCTGGCCGAGAGCCGATTCCGGAGAACGATTGCCGGATTTCAGATGGGATTTCTGGCGGTAATTCTCTATCCGGTTTATGGACCACCGGAAACGGTACTGGCCGCATATATGTTTATGACGCCTTTTTTGATAATGTTTCTCTTCGATTGGCTATGTGTCAGCGGTCGTATTTATCCCGGGGATGCGACCTTGCAAAAAATTACGGGAAAAGCCGAGAAATTGTTTTTCCACTGGCTGCCCCTTCTTTTTCGAATTGTGATTATTTCTATCGTTATTACCCCGGCTTTCAGTAAATTAATCAGGTATTCGGAGGCAGTAGCGATGTTTAGCGACCTGGGTGTGCCGGGAGCTAAATGGATGGTCACTCTTGTTGGCTGCCTGGAAGTGGCCTCGGTGATTATGCTTTTGCTGGGCATTGCCGGCCGCTATGCCGCATTTTGCCTGATGTTCATCATGGGCGCAGCGATCAATTATGCGGGATTGGATTGGCAGAACGGCGCAGTGCTATTTTCAACGATTTATATCGAAATGTTCGATACCGGCCGCTACTCAATGGGGTTTTCCGGAGCAGCCGTTTTTACCGACCGGCTGGGTAGGCGAACCCGGCAAAAAATAGAAACTTTGTAATCTCTAGCGAATCGATGTGAAAAAAACAGAATTAAAAAATATTTTCAGTGAAACGAGTGATGAATGAATTTGCCAAAAGAAATTAGCAGACAATTGTTGCAAAGATGGCCGGCTTTACTATTGGTCGGAGTGATGCTCTACTTTTTTGTAAATGCGATATCCAATGTGGATTTAGGAGAAGTCGCTGATATTTTGACCGGATTATTATGGTGGCAAATTGCGATACTCATCGCCATAAACTTTTTTATCACTATTGCGCTAAGCGGCCGTTGGTGGTGGATTTTGAAAAAAATGGAGCAGCAAGTTTCTTTTCTATCGATTTACACCTGTCGCCTCGCAGCCTTTGCTCTCAGTTATTTATCTCCCGGTGCCCACTTTGGCGGGGAGCCGCTCCAGGTGCTTTGGCTGCGGCAAAGACACAATATCCGTCCGGCCACCAGCGCAGGTAGTATCCTGATCGACCGTAGCTTTGTGTTTGCCTTCAATCTCATTGTATTGCTGGCAGCAGCCGGAGGGCTTATACTGCTTCGGCCGAACCTCGGACTTCCTCAGTTGAGCGCATTGACGGCCATTATTCTCGCCATCATTGTATTTGCCGCATTGCTTTTCCTTGCCCTGGATCGCCGGCAACGTTTCACGAATCTCTTACTGGAAACTTTACGTCGATGGGCAGATATCAATTGGGTTGGCAGACTTGTCACAGCAATAGATAAATTCAAAACAGAAATGAACGCTGCTTTGCGAAAGCGCTCCTTAATTTTACTCAGCGGAGGCATCATTTCCAGCATTGGCTGGCTGCTGATGGCATTGGAATTTGGTCTTGCGCTTCATTTCCTTGATGGCGAAGTTTCTTTCAACCAGGGCGTTATCGCTTTTGCTTTTGCCAGAGCGGCAAATTGGGTACCGGTGCCTGCCGCGGTTGGCGCATTGGAAGGCGGCCAAACACTGGCGTTTAATATTGGCGGTACAGAACTGGCCATAGCCGTGGCGTTAACAGCGCTGATCCGCTGCAGAGATCTGGTTCTTGTCCTGATAGGCATTGTCAGCAGTGCGGGATTTTATAAGCAAGTAACTTCTGATTCCGATAACAGAGGACAAGTGGCAGTATGATGTTTCCGGCAAAGGCGTTCGTTGCAGAAAAGGAGATATTGAGGGAAATATCCGGCCGCATTGATAATGCCAGAGGCTTTCTGAATGAGCAGGAACGCCCATATATAACCCTTTCTTACGCACAGGCGTTGGATGGCAGTATTGCCGGTAAAAAAGGAGAACCGCTCACTATTAGCTGTCCGGAGACCCTTATATTGGCGCATCAGTTGCGCGCCTGGCACGATGCCATTCTGGTCGGCATCGGTACTGTGTTAACAGACAATCCCCGCCT
>JAUIFT010000752.1 GCA_030430345.1 Calditrichia bacterium
TCTTGAAAATGGCCGTAAAGCTATTTCGGATAGTGATGGCAGATATCAATTAAGTGATTTGGAAGCAGGCAATTTTAACTTGCGGGTTAGCGCTGAAGGTTTTACGCCAAAAGAAGAACCGATAGAAATTCGAAGTAAACCTGCCGGCACAGGCGGTGGGTATGATCTCGAAAGATATAACATTAAACTTTCACCTGTTTAGATCAAAATTTAACTGAAGGAGGATTATAATGGCAACATTCCTATCTCCCGGAGTATATGTACTGGAACAGCCCGGTTCACCCCCTATTGCTGGCGTGGGAACCAGCACCGCCGGCTTTATTGGCGTAGTTGATCCTGCCCCGACGCCCGCACCTGGCGAAGAAGATATCAAGCTGGAGCTTATTACTAATTTTAGCCAGTTTGTTGCAAAATTTGGCGATTTTAGCGAAACCAATAAAGCGCTGGCGCATGGCGTATTTGGATTCTTCAATAATGGTGGAACCGCTTGCTGGGTTGCAGGGCTTAAAGCTTTAACAGATGCCGGGGATGCCTTAACAAAATTCGAAGCGATTGATGAAATTGCAATAGTTGCAGCACCGGGCGTTGAGGATAACTCGGTTCGAACAGCTATAATCGATCATTGTTTCAAAATGCAGGACCGTTTTGCAATTGTTGATCCAATTGCCAATCCGGACGATTATACCGTCGATAAAATCAAAGGAGGCATCTCCGTAAATGATGATAAAAAAGGATTTGCTGCCTTGTATTTTCCAAGGATTTTGGTCGCAGATCCATTGAATCCCGGTGATACCACATATGTCTATCCCAGTGGACATATGGCTGGTGTTTATGCCAGGGTAGATGCAACGCGAGGTGTGCATAAAGCCCCGGCGAACGTTGGCATTGTCGGTTCCCAGGGACTGGAACACCGATTGTCCCGTAACAATCAGGATCTCTTAAACCCTGATGGCATCAACCTTATCCGCAGCTTTGATGGTAACATTACCGTTTGGGGCGCTCGAACGCTCGGCGGCGATAATAATGGCGAATTCAAATATATCAATGTGCGCCGCCTGATGAATTTTTTACGAGAGTCTATCGAAGAAGGCACCCAGTTTGTTGTTTTCGAGCCTAATTCTCCGGCGTTATGGCAAAGAATTACCCGTACCGTCAGTGGCTTTTTAAGCAATGTGTGGCGAGATGGCGCCTTGTTTGGCAATAGCCCGGAACAGGCATTTTTTGTAAAATGTAATGAAGAAACCAATCCACCGGAAGTTCGCGAGGCTGGGCAGGTTGTTACTGAAATCGGCGTTGCCATCGTCAAACCGGCAGAGTGTGTGATCTTTAAAATTTCGCAACTAACTGGCTCGGAATGATCTCAATTTATGGTTTTTGATGCGCTGGTTGAAGAGTTAATAACGGTTTCTTTGATTAATAAGGGATATCTAAAAGAAATATATACTGAACGGTGGGATTGTTGAAAAATCAGCGAACCCGCCCAAATATACTAACGAAAAGGAGTAAACTATGGCCACAGGAGATCTTGTCGATCCTTATCGCAACTATAACTTTTTGGTAGAAATTGATGGCATTACCCAGGCGGGGTTTCAGGAAGTGTCCGGCGGTTTGAGCTCGGAAATTGATATTACCGAATATCGGGAAGGCGGTTTTCAAGTTTCTGATCACGGAGCAACTGTTCGTAAACTGCCGGGAATGACAAAATATTCAAATATAACTCTGAAGTGGGGGCTTACTAATTCTCGGGAATTATACGATTGGCACCGGCTAGCGGTTAAAGGAAAAGTTGAGCGGAAAAACGGTTCTATCATTTTGATGGATACGGCAGGCGATGAGGTTGTTCGATGGAATTTTGTGAATGGCTGGCCCTCAAAATGGAATGGCAGCGATTTCAATGCCAAATCCAGCGATGTAGCAATTGAAACACTGGAAATTGCCCACGAAGGCATTGAACGGGTATAGTCGTTGCGGCATTATAGAGAATTGCGGTTTTTCAGGGTTGCGGAAGATTTGTCACTCCTGAGAAACCTTGTAATTGTAGAGAGTAATAAGAATGCGAAAAACACCAAAAGGTGAACTATGTTTCAAACCGAATATGAATTTCGTTTACCAAAAGGCTATGTCGATGAAACCGGTGATTTACACCGGGAAGGCGTGATGCGTTTAGCGACTGCCGCGGATGAAATATTACCTTTAAAAGATCCCCGGGTAAGATCAAATGAAGCCTATATGATCGTTATACTGCTTT
>JAUIFT010000753.1 GCA_030430345.1 Calditrichia bacterium
ACTGGGCAAAGTCGGCGTGGGGAATCCCGATGCTATTTATGCATTGATCGCTCAACTTGGCAGGCTGGATGGATACGGCGAAACAATGGCTGCCGCCGCCGCCGCTGCGCTGGGTAAAATAGATGCGGGGAATAAAGAGGCTGTCCATGCCTTGATAGAGATACTGAATGCTGAGCAGGAGAATTCCCGTGTGCGGAGGCGGGCTGTAACTGCCCTGGCGATGGTCGGTGCGGGGAATGAAGATGCTGTAAAAACCTTAATCGGAAGTCTCAAGGATAAAGATACTGAAGTTCAAAACCGAGCTATTGTTGCGCTTGGCGATATTGGCGCCGGAAGCGATGCGGCTGTTACAGCGCTGGTCGAAGTACTAAATGACTACTACGGAAATTATGAAAAAGCTGCAGATGCGCTGGCGAAGATCAGCACGGGAAATAGTGCTGTTGTTGCCGGATTGCTGGAAAAGCTTACAGATGAAAATTGGGCCGCTCGTATCGCAGCCGTAAATGCATTGGGGGAAATTGGTGCGGGAAACCCGGAAATCATTAATGTCTTACTGGGCAAGCTCAATGCTGGTCATTCAAATGATGAGCACACTTATGGTGATGAGTATTCGGATTTTCGGGAAGCAATCATCAGCGCTTTGGGGAAAATTGGTGACGGTAACGATGCTGTGATTGAACATCTCGTAGTTGCATTAAAAGACAGTTCTCCAAAAGTAGCCGCGGCTGCCCGGGAAGCAATTCCTAAATTGTTTGAAGGAAAATCTGTGAACACATTGCTGGAAATGTTAGAACATTCTGTTTATGGCTACCGTTACGGGGCGGCCAGCGCACTTGTTCGGAAAAGAGCGCTTGATGAAACACTGATAGAAAAAATCATCGCATTGAAAGCGGATAGCCGTCCCTGGGTGCAAATGGCGGCATGGGATGCGCATCATCGCACACAAAAGCGAAAAATGCAGGAAGTCCGGGCCGATACGCTGCTGAAAAAAGCGCGTTTCGCCAGCGGCAATGAGAAGCATCTGCTTGCCGAACGCTACTATGAAAAGGCTGCTGAAGTGCTGCAGGAGATCGTTGTTGTGGATAGTGTTAAAGTGGGGAATGCTTTTCTACAGCAAGCAAAAAGCCGGCTCGCTTATAATTATCCGTATGGTTTGGATTCATTGTTGACCGGGGCAATCAGTTATCACCCGGCACTGCGCGATTCCTTAAAAAACAGCGAGCAACACCCGGCAATTATAAGGGCGATGGAGAATAAATAGTCCGATTCCTTTGATTTTTAATGACGATGACTTATATACGAAAGAGCGACATTCTAAACAATCACCTGCTGAGTTGGAGGTATTTGCCCACCAGCGCTAACGGAGGTTCTCACCATGCCATTCTATTATGAGTTTAATGATCCGCCCACCAAGGAAGATAAACGCACCGCCCAGGGGCTGTTACGTCTGCGGGAGTTGTTAAAGGAAGTGCCGGACCGCAGTGTTTCCGACCGTCTGATCGTTGCAACCTGGAATATCCGCGAGTTCGACTCCAATAAATACGGCAATCGTACCCGCGAATCGCTTTACTATATTGCGGAAATCATTTCCCGCTTCGATATTGTCGCCATCCAGGAGGTGAATGCCAATCTGGTCGCTTTGAATGAAGTGCAAAAAATTCTTGGTCAATGGTGGCGCTTCCTCATTACTGATGTTACGGCCGGCACCGGTGGCAACAACGAACGGATGGCCTTTATCTACGATACCCGTAAAGTGAAATTCGGAGGACTCTCCGGGGAAATCGTAATTCCGCCGCAAAAGGTTTCCGGGAGAACCTATGAACCGGCGCGGCAACTGGCCCGCACCCCGATGGTGTGTGGATTTCAGGCCGGCTGGTTGAAATTTATGCTGAGCACCGTGCATATCTACTATGGACAGGCGAAAGCCGAAGACCCTATCCGAGTGAAAGAAATCGAGCTGCTTTCGAAGTTCCTCGCCAGCCGGGTAAAAAAATCAACTACCTGGGCGAAGAATCTGGTGCTGATGGGCGATTTTAATATCTTCAGTCCTCAGGATGCCACTTTCAAGGCTATCACCAAGGCCGGTTTTTTTATTCCGGAGCAATTGCAGAAACTGCCCTCAAATGCTATCCAGAATAAACACTACGACCAGATGGCCTTTATTAGCTCCGAATACGAGAAAAAGACCATGCAAGCCCGTTTGCGCAATAGCCGCGCCGGGGTGATTAATTTCTTCGATGCGGTCTAC
>JAUIFT010000754.1 GCA_030430345.1 Calditrichia bacterium
GACCGCACCAAATCCGCTTTGACGATTTTCGGTTTGACTTATTCACCTTCTTTCCGTTACTTCTTTTTTCGGCCAATTCAAAAGCGCCACAGATTTTCACAGAATTACACGGATATATACCTTGAAGTGTTTTTTAGGCACCTTTATCATACTGTTCATAACCTCTTTTCTTTACGGGCAATCGAATTCAACAAGTGCATCGCTATTAAACGATCTCGCCTGTGGTAACTGCCATAATGGTGTTCCGAAAAGCAAACTTATTTATGATAAAGCCCCGGATTTAAGCAATGCCGGCGCTATCCCCCCGATTATCTCCTGCAATTTTTACAAAACCCTTACCAGGTACGAAAAGATATCGGCAATGCGCGGATGCCGGGTTTTTACCTCAGTGAAAAGGAGGCGTTAGCATTAACCTTGTTTCTGGGAACGCAATTGCCCGGGGACAGTGCCGCACCAGCTTTCAATATGCCGCTAACGGATGCTGCCCGCAGCAAATATTCGGAAACGAGCGCCGGCGATGGCGCGATGATTTTCCGCAGCCTGAATTGCCTGGCCTGCCATCGCCTGGATGCTGCGGATGCTGCAGAGGTTGCTCTGGCGCCAAATTTAGCAAGGGAAGGCGCAAGGGTAAAAGCAGACTGGCTGAAAGCATTTCTGAACGATCCACAACCGATTCGCAGTCATGGCTTTCTCCCCGGTAGCGGCAGCCGTCATCCAGACTTTCGCCTTAGTGAAAATGAAGTAGATACACTCAGTCATTTCCTGCTAAAAAACACCAGTCCTTTATCAAACACGGCAGCATTCACACCAACCCTGCTCAGTGCTTTTTCTTACACCAAGGCCGGGAAACTCTTCCGAGAAAAGCTTGCCTGTATAGGTTGCCATCGCCTGGGAGGAGAAGGGGGTATGATCGGCCCGGATCTTTCCGGGTTAAGTGAACGCCTGCAGCCATCTTTTGTTTATGGCATGATCAAAGATCCGGCAAATCATGCACCCGGCTCGGTGATGCCGAAAATTGCCCTGCCGGAAAAAACGATTGCATTGATTAGTAATTATTTATTACAGCAAAGAAGGGATTCGCAGCAACAATCATACATCGCTTTACCGGCCCCACTGCCGGAAATAGCGTATCTGGGAAAAACAGCTGCCGGCAATTATGCCAAATATTGCGCTTCCTGCCACGGCGCCGGTGGCAAAGGCGATGGTTTTAATGCCGCTCATTTGCCGGCTCCGCCTACACAACATGCGGATAGCGAATATATGCAGCAACGACCGGATGACACTCTTTGGGATGGCGTCTATGCCGGAGGGTATATTCTCAATAAAAGCCATACCATGCCTGCCTGGGGCGGCAGCCTTAGCAACCAGGAAATTTCTGATTTAGTCAAATATATGCGAACATTATGCGATTGCAAAGGACCACTCTGGTCCCGGGATAATCGTTAGAATTTTATTTTTAAGCCACGGGTTTATACGGTTTAACACGGATAAATATCCGGTATCTCGTTGATCATTGTTCGTTGATCGAATAACGATCAATGAGTTATTTTTCACTCTAAATCCAAATATTTCAATGAGTAATAAGAAACGGAAAAATATTAAAAAGGCGGAAAAGCCTGTCGTCAAACCGACGCGAAAGTCCTTCCCCAAAAAATTCATTTGGGCGGGTGTAGTACTACTTGCTGCCCTGGCGCTGGTTTATACCGCAACCGATTGGTTCGACGACATTTTTCTTAATTCCCGCAGACCTGCCCGCCCGGCTACTATTGAGCGAAGCAGTCTCCGTCCAATTCATTCCACCGACCTGCCGGCGAATTATCCGAAAACCGAATTCGCCGATTTCGCCGGTTCGGAAGCCTGCCAGTCCTGCCATGCACAGGAATATGCCGCCTGGAAAGCATCGGCCCACGGAAAAGCCGGTGGCGATCCGGACAAAGTGGAGATCATCGCAAAATTTGACGGAAAACCACTCCGCTTTAAAGATGCGGTCGTTACCCCAAAACGGCAAAGTGATGGTAAATACGTTTTCATTGTTGCTCAGGATGGTCAACCGGAAAGCATTATCACCGTCGATGCCGTGGTGGGTGGCGGGCACATGGTCGGTGGTGGCACGCAAAGTTTTTTTACCAGCCTGCCTGACGGCACCCTGCGTTTCCTCCCCTTCGATTTTATTCGCAAAGAAAACATCTGGTTTGTGCAATTGCGGGAGAATGAGCATTGGGTGCCAATTGCCCGGGAGATTGC
>JAUIFT010000755.1 GCA_030430345.1 Calditrichia bacterium
GGGAGGCGATTGGAGGGAAAAACAGCTTTCTGGATTATCGTATCGTGATAATGCTCGGAGCGGTTTTTCTGATGTGGCTGGGCTGGCTGCAGAATGGAAAGGATTACCGTTTTCTGCTGACCTGCGGATTGTTAATGTTATTTCTTTCGTTCTTCTTTTTGCGTATCTCTTACGCCTGGTACCATATTTCGTTTATCGCCTTCTTCGCCATTTTGGGGAATCGCTGGATTGCGATATCCGGCGGGGCATTCACCTGTATGACGTTCCTTTTCACCAACTGGTATGTGATCTTCGGGCGGCAATTTCCAGCGCCGGAGATATTTAGTCTCTTCAATTAAAAAACGCCGGCAAAACGGGTGGGCGTTTCACCGGCGTTATGTACTTCACGGAAATTTTATTTCAATATCCCAGTGCCATGCTATTGGAGCGTTGCTTCAATTTTTCGATATCCTGGCGGCTCAGGCTGGCGTCGATACGTACCTGATTCCCCCTGGTAGAAATTTCAATCTTGTTGATAACATCAACCGCGTCGCGATCCTGGCTAACCGCCAACTTAACCGTTGCGAGCATTCCTTTCAGGGCATCATGGAATAATTCAGCGTTCTCTGCATCGGCAAAAATACCACTGCCATCCAAGCGCACATCTTTTTTAACATGCATGGACAGGTTGAGCTTCTCAATCTTTTCCAGGGCACTGACACGGCCCATCGGCATATTCCTACCGAATTCATCCATTAGCTCATCGACCATCAGATCCGCATCCAGAGAAACCCACATACCATTTTTGTATTTTATTTCTTTCACCCGTTCGCTGTTCGCAGAACTGCCGCTACCGGATTTGAAATCGTCCAGCCACTGCTTAACTTGTTTCACATTACCGGCAACAACATGCTTGCTGTCCGCAAACGAGAAAACGCCTTCATCACGGTGATTATCCCCGGAGTAAATGGTATAGCCATTATAAGCTTCGCTGTTGAGCTGATGTTCTTCGTCCTCGTCTTTTATATAATTTACAATCTTTTCCGGATCATATTTGCCGACAACAACGACCAGCGCGGAAGCCTTGCGGCGCTGCTCCGGTGCATCAAAAGAGATATAAACTTCGTCGATGTCCCGGCCAATATCGAAACCGGTTGCTTCCATAATTTCCCGGAGTTCCCGATTTTCCATGTGGATGTCCATGGAATCGGTAAATTCCCGGTAGAAATCGGTTTCCCGTAAAGAGGCAACGTTCATGTAGGCGATTCCGGCCTGATCCGGCATCATGGAAAGGTAGCGATTCATGTCGCCGGTTAAGGCCTGGGGGCGATCCCCACTGCATTGAGACAGCAACAGGGCCATCATCAATACTGCAAATACAGAGATAATTTTTTTCATCTTACTTCTCCTAAAAGTTCTTACGATTAAAAATTATATTCGAGGCTGTCAGCATAATGATGCCGAATATCACGGATGTCCATAGTGGTAACCAGGATGGCACGCTGTTACCCTGAACCAGATAAGTGGTAATTTCTCCCAGCTCAGCCATCTTCGGTAGAAAATGGTAGAGGCCATCGAGCATGTATCCGTAAAATTTACTGGATAACAAGGCATAGATAACATCCCGTTGAATGAGCCAGGGGCTAATGAAAATGACCAGGTAGGTGATCATCAGGGAAAACGGGCCGCTGCGCACGATAATCCCCAGAAAAGTCATTAAAGCAAAGAGGATGGCAAAAGCCAATACGATCATAACGCCGGAGAGCAGAAATCCCCAGTTCCATATACCGGTTTTCAGGGAAAGTATCAGCCAGGAGAAAATGACCAGGTAAAAAATATTAAATGCGACAATAGCAACCGCGCCAAGATAACGGCCCATCAGGATTTGGAAACGGCTGAGCGGTTTGGATATCATCAAATCGATACTGCCTTTATCCAGAAAAGAAGGGATCAGGCTGCTGGTGGCAAATAATGCCATAAAAATGCCGGCGGTAAAGAGCACCGCGGCGATGCCCGCTTCGATGTTGTAGACGAGTTCATCGAGATAAATCCGTTCATTCACTTCCTGCCCGAAAATCGAGATGTAAGATTCCATTCCATCGACAATATCCAGGTTGAGTGCAAAGATGAACAGCAGACATACCAGGGTGGAAATACCGAGGAATGCCATAAAGGTTCTTTTCGCGAGCGATTCCCGGAAAGTCAGTTCGATGATTGCCCAAATACGATTCATTACGCCACCTCCGCTTTCTCTTCAAT
>JAUIFT010000756.1 GCA_030430345.1 Calditrichia bacterium
TGCCCAAGAAGCTATTGATACCATCAACGGATATCCTGTGTTGATAAAAGCGGCTGCCGGTGGTGGGGGAAAGGGGATGCGCATCGTTAAAAGTGCCGGTGAACTGGAAAGAGCGTTTTTAGCTGCGAAAAATGAAGCTTTAAAATCCTTTGGAGACGATACCGTCTACATAGAAAAATATATCGAAGCGCCCAAGCATATTGAAATTCAGATTATTGCCGATCAACATGGAAATGCTTGTCATTTGCTGGAAAGGGAGTGCTCGATCCAGCGCCGTCATCAAAAAATAATTGAAGAATGCCCCTCCAGTGTGATAAGCGCTGAAACCCGGGAAAAAATGGGGGCCGTGGCAGTGCAGGCTGCACATGCTTGTGGCTATGTCAATGCCGGAACAGTCGAGTTTCTCTATGACACTGACGGCAGTTTTTATTTCCTGGAAATGAACACCCGTCTGCAAGTGGAACACCCGGTAACCGAAGAAGTGCTGGGTCTGGATCTCGTTCGGTTACAGATTATGATTGCGGAAGGTCAGGCATTACCGTTTGCCCAGGCAGATATTCAACCGAATGGCGTCTCGATCGAATGCCGCATCAATGCGGAAGATGTTTTTAATAATTTTGTGCCGTCTACCGGTAAAATAGCCCACATGCGTTTGCCGGCCGGCCCGGGCATACGGGTGGACAGCGGCGTTCGTTCACACTCGGAAATCTCTCCATTTTATGATTCCATGGTTGCAAAGTTGGTTGTTTGGGCGCCCGACCGGGATACGGCCATTGCCCGCATGAAACGTGCGCTGCTGGAATACGAAATCATGGGCATCGAGACAACCATTCCATTTTGCCTCGCTGCATTGGATCATCCGGCGTTCCGGGATGGCAGCTTTACCACGCAGTTTGTTGATTTATACTGGGGAACACTGTTAGAAGAAATGCCGGATGAAATATCTCTGGCAGAGATTGCGGCGCTTGCCATTGTGCTTCATGAGGAAGCTTTATCCGAAAGTTCTCCAGAAATACATTATAACAATGGAAAATCTGCGGAAGCGTTGTCTCCCTGGAAGCTGCAGCAATACCGTGCATTGAGGTCCCGATGAAATATTACATTAAAGATGACAGCGAATTTTCGGCGATTGATTATCGCATTTCCGGTGAAAGTATTTTTCTGAAACGAAACGGGAAAGAGTATATCGTAGATGTCAGGAAAATTTCTCCCGGCCGGTATACATTATTGGTGAATAACCAGCCGATTCAAGTGAATGCAGAGATTAAACGAACACTTGTTGACCTGGTGTTGCATCGAAAAAGCTATCTTTTACAGGTGTTTAATGAACGGCAAAAAATTGAAGATGAAATTTATGGCGATGATGATCATCATGGTGGTAAGGGAAATATTGTTGCGCCCATGCCCGGGATGGTCCTAAGAGTCGAAGTCGAAGTTGGACAGGTTGTGGAATTAGGACAACCCCTCCTGGTGCTGGAAGCAATGAAGATGGAGAATGAAATTCGTTCCAATATCGCCGGCACCATCCAGGAAATTGCGGTTGCAGCGCAACAGGCTGTTGAGAAGGATGATCTGTTAATTCACATTGAATAACAGGATTTCTCATTTGTTAGTATTATCACTTCCCACTTTTTCATTTATCCTACCTTATTAAGCAATCCTGATGCAGCACTGTCTTTAGCGCTGTAGTGTTTTCCCGTTCTCTGAGATTTTTCTGATTGATAATCCCTCTACTGTTTTAAAAGGGACGCATACTACGCGTTTTCAGATGTGTAAATTATTTGTAGGACCTGGTAGTCAATGAAAATTGCAGACTTTAAAATAAATTATATCTTTTTAGGATTCTTCTGCCTGTTGATGGCATGTGCCGGCACGCGCCAGTACACACCGGAGCAATCAGAAGAAGTGCTAAAGGCCTTGACCAAAGCAAAGGCGGAAGTCCGTGAAAATCCGGAAGATTTTCACGCAATCCGTGAATTGGGTATTTTATATCATAAATCCCGTCAATTCGGCAAAGCAGTTAATGTCCTCGAAAAAGCCCACCGTCTGGAAACAAAAGATGCTCGTACCGCCTGTTACCTGGGACTAAGCTATGAGTATCAAAACGAATTTTTTCTCGCCCAGAGAGTTTACAGCAGTTTTGCGGAAGATACATCGGCCTCTCCTTATGTGAATTGGATTAAAGGCCGCCGCACTTTGCTTTCTCGTCGTCAAATCCGGAACGATATCGTTCT
>JAUIFT010000757.1 GCA_030430345.1 Calditrichia bacterium
GGACGAGGCCGGCACTGGTACAGATCCAAAAGAAGGGGCCGCCCTGGCAATTGCCATGTTGAAAGAGCTGACCGCCCGCGGCACACTTTCTATTGCCACGACACACCATGGCGAGCTAAAAGCCTTTGCCCATGAGGATGCGAAAGTCGAAAACTGTTCCATGGAATTTAACCTGGAAACCCTGGAGCCAACCTATCGCTTACGCATGGGCGTGCCCGGAAGCAGTTATGCCATTGAGATTGCCCGGCGATATGGATTACCGGAGAAGCTGATTAGCGGTGCCCGGAACTATATTGGCGGCGAAAAAGATCGCCTGGAAGAATTGATTCTCGATCTGGAGCAGCAAATTCAGCGATATGAGAAAGATAAACATCAACTGAGCATCAAGCTTTCGGAAGCAGCGGCGATGGCGCAATTATACCAGCGCCAGTCCGAGCAATTAAAACAGAATAAGGCCGAACTGAAGCGAGCGGCCGCGGCGGAAGCACAAAAGATCATTGATGATGCCAATGCGACGATAGAACGGGTTGTTCGGGAAATCCGGGAAAGCAATGCGGAAAAATCCACGACAAAAGCGGCCCGGGACGCAGTAAGCGAAAGTAAAGCGGCCCTCGATAAATTGCTGGAAAAACCCCGGAAAAAACCGAAAAAAAGCGAATCTACAGCGATGAGTAAGGGCGATATTGTCCATGTGGATTCGCTGAATACGCAGGGGGAATTGCTGGAAAACCCGAAAGGAAAAAAGCGGGTGCGAGTGCAGGTTGGCAATGTCACCATGACCCTGGATGTAAACGGCATTCGTAAATCCGCAAAACAAAATGTCGATGCACCGGTCAAGCGGCGATATTCCGGAAAGGATGTTGATACCCTGGGCACTGCCAGTGTGGGGCCGGAGCTCGACCTGCGTGGACTGGATGCCGAGCAGGCCATCGAAGAAACCGATCTGTATCTCAACAAGGTTTGGGAAAGCGATTGGACGGAGGTGCGCATTGTTCATGGTAAAGGCACCGGTATTTTACGGCAGCGCGTCAATCAATTTCTCTCCCGGGATAAACGTGTGGCCAGTAAACGCCTCGGTAAGTGGGGAGAAGGAGATACCGGCGTTACGGTCGTTACCCTGCGAAAAAATGATTAAATAGTGACAGTGGCAGTACTCCTGCCACTGCCTGCTTTTCTTGCTGCTAAACAGTCCCGCAAAACAACCCGTCACTCATTTTCGAATCCGTTTTTAATCCGTCAAATTTTATGTATATTTGCTAAAGCTTGAACGAATCTCATCAGCTTTAATTTCGTCGGAATATATTTTGCAGTCCCTAGATAATAGCCAGTTGAACATGACTAAACCGAGATAGATGCATGGATCGTAAACGGTTGTTTTTAATAGACGGATCAGCCCTCTATTACCGCTCTTATTTTGCCTTCATCCGAAACCCGCTGATCAACTCCAAAGGTGAAAATACCAGCGCCGTATTCGGATTTGCACTCTACCTGATGAAAATTGTCTTCGAGGAAAAACCGGAATATCTTGCAGTCGTTTTCGATACGAAAGAACCAACCTTCCGCCACGAAATGTATGACGCCTATAAAGCGACCCGGGAAAAGATGCCGGAAGAAATGGCGGCGCAGTTTCCCCGGATTGTCGAGCTGGTTGATGCATTTAACATTCCCCTGGTCGATAAGGTTGGCTATGAAGCGGATGACATTATCGGCACGCTGGCGAAGCGGGCGGAAGCGGAAAATATCGATGCCTTTATGGCAACCGCCGATAAAGATATGATGCAGCTCCTCTCACCGCATATCAAAATGTACAGCATGCGCGGCAGTGCCGCCGCCGCGGAAATTATCGATGAAGCGCATCTGATGGAAAATCTCGGGCTGCGCCCGGAGCAGGTGATCGACTACCTCGCATTGATGGGAGATAGCAGTGACAACGTGCCCGGCGTCCCGAAAGTCGGGAAAAAAACCGCCCAGTCTCTCCTGCAGGAATTCGGCTCGATGGAAAACATTTATGCCAACCTCGATAAGGTGACGAAGAAATCAATTCATACCAGCCTTTCTGAGAATCGGGAATTGGCCGACCTTTCGAAAAAATTGGTAACGATCGATACAAATGTGCCGGTAGAGGTTAGCTGGGAGTCGCTCTCACTCTCGCCGGTCGATTTACCGCATATCGTGAAGCTGTACGAAGACCTTGAATTGAAAACTCAAATTCCCCGCCTGATCGAACTGG
>JAUIFT010000758.1 GCA_030430345.1 Calditrichia bacterium
TCGGGCATTTTTTTGTAGCGGCCATAAATATTACATTATGTTTTTATTTCCGAACTATGAAATAAAGTTCGTTTGCATAATTTTATTATTATCAATATATTCAGTAAAAAATATGGTTCGGAAAGTTCGCGATGTTCGATACTCTTTCTTTTATAAAAGCGTTTAAAAAGATTCGTCAGGAGAAAAGTAATTTCATTACTGTCACGAACCGGGAGTGGTATGCACTGCTGAAGGATGAAATTCGTAATTCTATTGCCATTGAGGGAATCTTTGCCAACCGAAAAGAATTGCTTGACGTGCTGGAAAGAAATAAACGTACCGATGATGAAAAAATGGCGGCAATTCTCGGTTATTATGAATCTGCGAGTGCATTATATGATTATGCGAATAATCTCTATAAGGAAGGGGAATTTCTATTGCGCCTGGCGGATATTCGGCAAATACATACTCTGTTAACTCGCTATGAATCGCAAATTGGCAGTTATCCCCATCCTGCCGGAGAATTCCGGCGTGCAAATGTAGAAGTTGTCCAGTCATCTTTTACCCCGCTGGCAGCGAGTTCCCTGGAAACGATCATGCCGATTTATGTAAAATGGATAAATAAAAACATTTCCGCGGCCAGCGCCGATCTTATCGAAACAATCGCTGCCAGCCACGTCTTATTTGAGACCATTCACCCGTTTCCGGATGGTAATGGACGGGTAGGAAGAATTCTGCTGAATTATTTATTGATCGGATGTGGGATGGTCAATATTGCCATCAAAGGTGTTAAGAAAGAAGATCGGGAGCGATACTACGCCGCTTTGGAAACTGCTGATGATGTTTTTAACAGCCTTTTGCGAAAAGTCGAAAAGGGGGAATCTCTAACGTTTGCAATGCTCGACGAGGCAACAAGCCAGAGCAATTTGCCGTTGATGACCCGGATAATCCGGGAAAGACTGAAAGATGCCTTGCAGCAGTTGCAGCACAGAACTGCTGCGCGTAGGGAAGATGATTTACTTCCCTTACGCGCAGCAGCCCGTTACAGTGGGTATTCCCAGGATTATCTGCGTAATCTAATCAATCTCGGAAAATTACCGGCAGTAAAACGCGGCAAGCTCTGGCACGTCACCAGCAAAGCCATCGATGCATATATGCAAAAAATAGAAAAATAAAAAAATCTTCTCTCTCTTACCGCGAAGCGGTTCCACAGCGAACCCCACTGTCCCCGCCAGGGGAAGATTGGGTATTCATAAACGAACTACCGATATCCTTCCGCCTGTAAATTAAACAATTCCGCATAACGCCCATCCAAATGCAACAGCTCCTCATGGGTACCAAGCTCCAGCACCCCACCATTTTCCAGCACTAAAATACGATCGGCCATGCGGACTGTCGAAAAGCGATGGGAGATCAGCACCGCGCTTTTTCCACGGGTTAACTCGGTAAAGCGTTGGAAGACTTCATGCTCCGAGCGGGCATCCAGGGCGGCTGTCGGCTCATCGAGGATGAGCAGCTGGGCATCGCGGATATATGCGCGCGCCAGGGCAATCTTTTGCCACTGACCGCCGGAAAGGTTGGTACCGTTATCAAAGCGCCGGCTGAGCATCTGCTCATAGCCATCGTCCAATTTTTCGATTACCGCGTGAGCAAGGCTTTTCCAGGCGGCGTCTTCGATGCGTGGTTGATCATCCAGCGCTTTAATCCGCCCCACGGCGATATTCTCCCGGGCGGTAAAATGATACTGCACAAAGTCCTGAAAAATAATTCCGATTTCCTGGCGTAGTTCCTTCGGATCATACTCTTTTAAGTCAACACCGTCGAGTAGAATGCGTCCCTCACTGGGATCATACAATCTGGCGAGCAACTTAACCAGGGTTGTTTTACCTGCGCCATTCTCGCCTACCAATGCCATTTTTTCGCCGGGGGGGAGATTGAAAGAGATATGCTGTAACACCCATTTGTCCGTATTCGGATATTTGAATCCGACGTTCTCAAAAATAAATCCTTGCTTGATCGGCTTGGGTAATGGACGGGGGACGTCCGGCGCAACTATTCGTGGTTCGATTTCAAAAAACTCAAAGAGATCCTTCAGATAGAGCGCCCCATCGGCAATTGTGGTAAACCTGAAGAGAATATTGGTTAAGCGGCTCCGCACCCGCGAAAATGATCCGGTTAAGAATGTTAAATCTCCGATAGTAATGATACCGTTTACCGTTTGAATGGCGATCAAAGCGTAAGCG
>JAUIFT010000759.1 GCA_030430345.1 Calditrichia bacterium
CCACGCTGGGTAAGCAATTGGCAAACCGTCATATAGATGTCATCGACATCAGGACGTTCCTCCCGGTCGACTTTAATGTTAATGAAAGCATCATTCATTAATTCTGCGACGCTGCTGTCTTCAAAAGATTCATGTTCCATCACATGGCACCAGTGACATGTTGAGTAGCCTACGGAGAGAAAGATGGGTTTGTCGGCAGCTTTCGCGGCTGCGAAGGCTTCTTCTCCCCAGGGATACCAATCGACCGGATTATGGGCATGTTGCAACAAATATGGACTCTTCTCATGAACTAAACGATTGGTGAACTGGTGTGTCATGGTCTCCCCTTCTTTTGAGCAACTCAGGAAAAAAAGCAAGAACGTGCTAAGGACTATCCGAATAAGATAGTCCGGGCTTTTTCTATTTAATCTGTTAATGATGGTCTTCCACCTTTTAAACAGCGAAAATTTAATTGCAACTGTTTCCGCAAAATCGTAGAATCAATACTTGCGTCTTACCAGTACATTTTTGCAAGTTATGCTTTCCGAAAGGAAAAGCAACAGCATTTTCAGTATCCGGAAAAATCGCCTCCGCACAAATTCAGCAAAGGAAAGTCTATGTTTCGCAGTTATTTAAACAGTGCTTTTAAAAATATTGCCCGGCATCCGACCTACACCATCCTTAACATTTTAGGCCTGGCGATTGGCCTGGCTGCCTGCTTCATCATTCTGCTCTACGTCCGCAAAGAATTGTCATACGATCAGTTTCATAGCAAGAGTGAGCGCATTTACCGGATTACCTCGGAATACTTCGACGAAAGCGGCTACTCCGATCACCGCGCGGCTACCGATATGATGCTGGCGCCCTTATTGGAAAACAACTTTCCGGAATTTGAAGCCGTCGTTCGCGTTCAGCGCGGCTACAAAAGAGTGGCGCACCAGGAAAAGCAGTTCACGGAGAACGGGGTGCTTTGGGTAGATGGAAACTTCTTTCAGCTCTTTGATTTTCAACTGCTGTCCGGGGATTCCGCAACAGTTCTATCCCGTCCAAATACAGCCGTGCTCGCCGAAAATGCCGCTCAGAAATATTTTGGCGATGCGCCCGCGATCGGCAAAACGCTGACGATTGTTCAACGGGAGAACTCCTTTGATGTTGAAGTAACCGGGATAATGAAACGGATGCCGGAAAATTCTCACTTTCGGGGCAATATATTAATTTCGCACAACTCCACCCAGCGCTCCAACTATCAACACCTGGCCACACGCTGGATCCAACGCTTGCAATTCACTTACGTACTATTGGCAGAAGACGCCGCGCCCGCAGCCATCGAAGAAAATTTGAGTTACTTTGCCCAAACGCATTTGCCGGATTCCTTAAAATCCCGCTTAAAATTTTATTTGCAGCCACTCAGCGATATCCACCTGAACTCGCAGTTGAACGGCGAATTTCAGGCAAACAGCGACATTAACAATCTCTATATCTTTTCCACCATTGCATTGGTAATCATGCTGATCGCAATCATTAACTATATCAACCTGGCAACCGCCCGCTCGGCGCAGCGGGCCCGGGAAGTTGGCATCCGGAAAGTAAGCGGCGCCCGGCGCGGTCAATTGATCTGGCAGTTCCTCGGGGAATCCCTGCTGCAGGTATTCGCCGCGATGTTGCTGGCCTTAGCATTGCTCTATCTGGCAATTCCCGCTTTCAACGAGTTGATGCAGGCAACTGTGCGCTGGGAGGCGATCTATACCCCGGAAATCCTTCTCCTGATTTTTTTTATCACCCTTTTAGGGGGACTTCTCTCCGGTTTTTATCCTGCCTTGCAGTTGAGCGGCTATCAACCAGCCGCCGTTTTGAAGCCGGGCAGCGCTGTTAGCGGCGCCCGTCTGCCAGGCAAGTTAAAAAATCTGCCCTGGCCAACATTGCGGCAGGGACTGGTCGTATTGCAGCTCTGCATATCAATTGCCCTGATAGCCGCGACCTTTATCGTTCAGAATCAACTGCACTTCCTGCAAAGCTTAAAAATCGGCATCGATACAGACCCTCTGGTATATGTTTCCCTGAGAAGCCGGGAGAATCATTCGCGAAAAGAGATTTTAAAAGAGAGGCTGGCCGCCAGTCCCTATATTGCCGCCAGCGGCGCTGCCAACAGCCTCTTTGAATACCGCATTAGCGCACAAAACACCCCCACCTCCTTTACCATTTCAAACGGTCCCGAGGGCATGATCATCGACCCACTCACCGG
>JAUIFT010000760.1 GCA_030430345.1 Calditrichia bacterium
ATTTCACCCTTCTCCTGAAGCTGGCCTTAATTTTCGGATTTGTTTATATCGGTTTTCAGGTCGGTCTTTCCCTGCTGCTGCTCGGTGTATGGGCCGGTTTAATCTTTAAAGCACTGATGGAAGCCTCGCAATTTGAATTCCGGCAGAAGTTTTTTGCCGGTGCATCGTTTTTATATATTTTACCGTTTGTAGAAATCGGCAGAACGTTGTTTATTAGCAAGCTGGCTGCGGCGGAACTATGGCTAAACGCCGGTACGATTGTCCTGGTACTATTAATTATATCTGTTCTGCTTGGTGCAGTAGTGTTTAAGAAACGGTCTTATCCGCTGGTAATTGCCACCGGTTTTTTTCCACGCGGCGAATTAACAGTTTTAATTTTATGGTTTTTAACAGAATTGGATATTATCAGCCCACTGGTTTTTACAACGCTAATTACGGCGGTAATCGTTACGAATATTCTTGGCAGAATCTTCGGACGAGCGATACTGGAACGGCTGCTGAAACAGGAAAGTTCATAATCCTGGCGAACTGCTAGCGATATGACAGGAGTATTTTAATGAAATCAATTTTCGGAAAAATTAAAGAAGGGTTTTCAAAAACAAAAACCCAGGTATTTGATCGGATCAATCATGCGATTAATGCCAAGAAAAAAATTGACGACGACCTTTTGGAAGAAATTGAAGAGATCCTTATAAGCGGTGATGTTGGCGTGGATGCAACGCTAACGGTTATCGAAAAAGTAAAGCAGCGGGTGAAGCGGGAAAAATACGAAGAATCCCAGGAACTCTACCGCATTCTGAAAGAAGAGGTTGCCAACATCTTTCCGGAGACTCAACTCAGTGAGTCTCATCTCCCCGCGGCCCCATACGTTATCATGGTGATTGGGGTAAACGGCGCGGGAAAAACCACCACAATAGGCAAACTGGCCAGCCGCTTTAAAGCAAACGGCAAGAAGGTGATTGTGGCCGCCGGCGATACCTTTCGCGCGGCAGCCATTGAACAGTTGGATGTCTGGGCAGACCGGGTTGGGGTGGAAATCATTAAACATCAATCGAACGCCGATCCCGGCGCGGTTGCTTTCGACGCAATGAAAGCCGCGCAGGCGCGCAATGCCGATATTGTTATTATGGATACCGCCGGTCGCCTGCACACAAAAGTAAATTTGATGGAAGAACTGAAAAAGATTCAACGAGTGATCCAGAAAGTGATTCCGGAAGCCCCCCACTGCAACCTGCTGGTGCTGGACGGCACTACCGGGCAGAATGCGCTCAATCAGGCAAAACAGTTTATCGATACTGTCGGCGTAGATGGTATCGTTTTAACCAAACTGGACGGCACCGCAAAAGGCGGGGCAATCATTGGTATTGCTCATCAGCTGGAAGTTCCGGTGGAATACATTGGCGTCGGCGAACAGATTGATGATTTGCAGCCTTTCGATCCGGAAATGTATGCCAGAGGCCTTTTTGAATAATATTGTTTGAATGGAAAATCCTATGAACAACAAACGGCAAAAGAAAATTCAGCCGAGAACCAATAAAAAAATCCATATTACCACATTGGGTTGCTCCAAGAATACTTATGATTCAGAAGTTCTGGCGGGACAGTTGAATGCCCGTAAGGCGAATCTGGTTGAAGAACCGGAAGCAGCAGATGTTATCGTCATCAATACTTGCGGGTTTATTGAAATGGCCAAGCAGGAATCTATTGATGCGATTCTGGAAGCAGAGCAGATCAAAAAAGAAGATCCTTCCAAAAAGGTGATTGTCTGCGGCTGCCTGACCGAAAGATATGCAGATCAAATCCGGGAAGAGATTCCCGGCATAGACGGCATCTTCGGAACGGAAGCCTATGAAGACATCCTCACCTTCCTGGAATATGACCCGAAATTATCCCCGGAATATCTTTACGAAAAGCGGGTGCTGGCGACCCCTTCTCACTACGCCTATTTAAAAATTTCCGAAGGCTGCAATCACACCTGTTCATTCTGCGCGATTCCGCTTATGCGCGGTCGACATCGCAGCCGGCCAATGCCGCAGATTATTGAAGAAGCACGCTTACTGGCGCAACAAGGGGTTAAGGAACTGATTATCATTTCTCAGGATACCACCTTCTATGGCCTGGACCTCTACCGTTCCCAAAAAATCGTTGATTTGCTGCGGGAATTGGAAGATATTGAAGGTATCGAATGGATACGGTTGCATTACCTCTACCCTACTACCG
>JAUIFT010000761.1 GCA_030430345.1 Calditrichia bacterium
CGGGGTGAATACTTTCTTAAATAAGGATGGCTCTCCCCAGCAATTGCCGAACGAAGTGATTCGTTCTACCGAGGATGAAAAACGTTTCCAGATTACTGCGGTAGAAGCATTTCGGGAAAGCAATGCCGCTGCTTCGGAAGCAGGTTTAGAAGATTTGAGAACCGCCGCCCTGCAGCACGAAAATGTTTTTACGGCACTCATGGAAGTTTGTAAAGTCGCCTCGCTGGGAGAAATTTCCGCGGCGCTTTACGAGGTTGGTGGGCAATACCGACGGAATATGTAAAAAATATTAGCAGTTGCAGCGGCAGTTAGTAGTAAGAAAGGTAAAGTTAAGCGATGCGTCATCGCGAGGAGTATAGCGACAACGCGATCTTATTGAGATTGCTTCGGTAAAAAGGCGCCTCGCAATGACGTTTTTCTTGATTTCAATGAATTAGTGCTTCCCATCTGCCACCGCATCCGGCAACAAATCGTGCAAATTCTCCGGAATGCTGATGGTAAATGTACTGCCCTCACCAACGCTGCTCTCGACGGCAATTGTTCCTTGATGTCTATTGATAATATTAGATGAGGTATAGAGCCCGGTGGTCATTTTAACCCGGGCATGATCCCGATTAAAACCGGGTTCGAAAAGGGTCGCCAGCCGCTCTTCCGGAATGCCTTTCCCGCTATCGGTAACTTCAATACAAACATTGCCATCGGCCGTATAGGTTTTGATGGCGATGGCGCCTTCGCCGGGCATCGCCTGAATGGCATTGAGCAACAAATTCATTATCACCTGATTCATTTCGTTGGAAAAAAGATATATTTCCGGAATTTCCCCGTAATCTTTTTTGATGGTTATCGCTGCGGGAATTTCATGCCCGATCAAGGTAAGCGTGCTATCGATACCGGCATGAATATCCGCTTTTTGAAAGGGCGCTTCATCCAGGCGGGTAAAATTTTTCAGGCTGTCGACAATCTTGATAATGCGCTCTGCTGCCCGGGCATTGTTTAGACTGTTTTGCTGTAGTATTTTTAAGGATTTCTGAAATTGCTTCTCCACCGCGGCCGGTGCTTCAAAGCTCTCCAAAGCGCTGAATAATTTCTCCGCGATCCGATTGGAAACATCATTGCCGCTCTGGATAGCACCGATCGGGGTGTTGATCTCATGAGCAATACCGGCGGCTAGATTCCCCAATGCGACCATCTTGCCGGATTGCACGATTTGCGCCTGGGTGGCGTTCAATTTGGCCAGTGTTTCTTTTAGCTCCACATTCCGTAAGCGGTAAATTTCCGCCGCTTTCTGCGACGCTTCCAACTGGTAAACCATCTTCAGGTTTTTCAATTTCTGCTCCGCATTTTCACGAAAGATTTTGTTCTCTACCTGGTAAAATTTCCTGTGGTGATGTAACGCTTTTTCAAAATCTTTCATTTGCTCGTAGACATCCGCCAGAGCGGCATGCGCCTGACTAACTTTCGGCTGTGCCTTAATTTGTTTGGCCTGCGCCAGGGCCTTTTCGTTCATCTCCAGCGCTTTATCAAATTCATCTTTCTTGTAAAATAACTGACCCAAATCGAGGAGCGTACTGGCGATGGCGGCGCCATAGGATAATTCTTCCCGGATGGCCAGGCTTTGCTGGTGATAAGCTAAAGCTTCATCATATCGCTGCAACGTCTGGTAAACTAAAGCGATGTTATTGAGGCTGCGCGACTCTCCTCGCTTATATTTCATCGAGCGATGGATTTTTAATGCTTTTTGCAGATAATCCAACGCTTTCTGACAATCCCCCAACAAATGATAAGCCTTCCCTATGCCGTTTAAACTGCGCGATTTCCCCAGTGGATAACCGGCATTTTGGAACAGTTCATAGCCTTGCCGGTAGCTCTCCAGCGATTTCTTATACTCTTTTAAATCCCGATAAAAATCACCGAGAAAAGTATGCGCCATCCCTATCCACTTATCCTCCTTCATCTCCCGATAAATTTGCAAGGACTGATTAACCGACGCCAGTCCCCGATCGAGGTCGCCAAACCCCCAGAGAATAACCCCAATAAAAACCCGGGCATGCGCTTCTCCCAGAATGTCATTGTTCTTTTCGAACCAGGAAAGTCCCTCGCTTAAAATTGGCATGGCTGCTTCTACTTCATTTGGAAATTTTAATACGCCCGAGAGAAACTTTGCCCACACTTGCCCTTTTTCATATTGCAATTTTTTGGAAAGAATACTTGCCTGACT
>JAUIFT010000025.1 GCA_030430345.1 Calditrichia bacterium
GATTGCTCTGACGGAACGATTTAAAGAAAGAAATTTTCGATATTGTTCGCCGGCCGCCAGCGGGGAAGATTGTTCCTGATGAATACCTGCCAGATTACTCACCCAGCTATTCACGACATCCCAGGCATATTGATTGACGGAAAAGAGAATGGCATCTAACTGCTGCCGGTATGTTTCGCTGATTACCCGTTCCCGCTCATTGATGTTACTTACTTCGTAGGCAGTAAAAAACATTGCCGGCAATAACGCCAAAAGGAGTAAGGGGAATAAAATTTTACGAAGTGTCGATTTGTCTCTCATACCGGGTATTTTTAAAATTAAACATCACCTGCTCAGGCATCCGCATAAAATTTAGGCTACGATCCCCTTATAGCAAAGTTAAATGTTGTAAACGTTTGTCAAAAAATGTCATTAGATGGGTTTACAGGGTGTTCAGAGTTCAAAGTTCAAGGTTCTGAGTTGCCCATTTGCGCGACTACTCATTGCAATTGATTTTATGAATCTCTTTCGCTAATATTCTAATATGCCGTTTCGTTTGCTGGGGCTGTATTTGGAATCCTAATCTTTGTTGTTAACGAATAACTGCTTTAAAAGAACGGTTTTTATGGAAAAATATCCCGCCGTTGATAAATTGGTTACTGCTGTAAGAAGGCATCAACTGACATTTTCTTTTCCGGATACTGAGGCCAATTTACAAGCACAATTTTATACTCGCTTAAAAATGCACTGCCCGGGTAGTACTGTTTCGATGCCGGTGATGGATGAGTATGAGGACGTGCCCATGCAAAATCCGGTGGTGCTTTTACAATTAATTCTTCAGGAATGCGAATTGTTTGAGGAAGCGAAAGATTTTTCTACCTGGACGAAAGATGTCGGTCTGAATGCCAGCTTGCCGGTGGTAATAACCCTTTACGATGAATTAGCTGAGGTAGTGCCAAAGGCGCGAAGTATATTTGGTACGGAATTGAAAGCGATTCCATTATACGATATGGAATTCAATACTGGCGTTGCCCGGGCATTGAGAAAAGCAAAAGTTTAAGGATGGAGCTAAGATGAATAAAGTATTGATTGTCAACGGCTAAGGAGTATGAATGATTCGCATAGATAAGATAACGATTGCCGTCGATGATATTATGGCAATGAAAGACTTTTATAGCGGCACATTTCAGATCGAATTTACCTCGGTAGAATTGTTCGGAAACACACTTTACCAGGGGGCAAAAGACGGCCTGACGATATTACTTTGCCCAAAAACTTTGGCCGGTGTTGAGGCTGATATCAATACCATTCAGCCCCGTTTTGTGGTGAAGGATGTCGCCGCTACGTTTCGGCAGGCGGTTGCCAGCGGTGGTAAATCCCTCACGGAAATACAGGAATATGATGGTGAACTGGTCGCGGCAGTGCGTGATCCGGATAATAATTCTCTCGAATTTGTGCAGGATAAATAATAGTGAGATTGCTGAGAACAATGAATGCAATCTTTTCTGGATCGAGTAAAAAATCGTGATCGATGATATTATGGCTGATTTTAAGTTGGTAACTGTCACTGAAAGCAATGTCGATGATCATCCCATTAGCGCCACCCGCTTTAAAAATATTTTGCGAAAAGATCTGGGATTGTGCGAAAGTAGCTGATCGTCGCACCACACTCACTGTCATGTCTCTTACGATTAATGCACTAATAAAAATCCAACATCTGTATTTTCTGTTCGCAAGTTTAACTGACCATAAACAAACTGAGGGTTTTGTTGATGCGATTACGATTCTTGGGATTACTGCTAATTTTGGTATCTACATGCCTGAATGGCCGGGATAATGACGGCTGGGTGAATCTATTCAATGGTAAAGATATGGAGGGCTGGCGGGTGCTTAATGGCACTGCCGATTTTGAAATTGCCGATGGCGCCATTGTTGGCATTAGCAAGATGAATACACCAAATACTTTTCTTGCCACAGATGAAATGTTCGGAGATTTTATCCTTGAATACGACGCTATGGTCGACAATGAGTTGAACGCCGGCGTGCAGATTCGCAGTAATAGTTTATCATCATACCAAAATGGACGGGTGCATGGCTATCAGGTGGAACTGGACCCATCGCCACGGGCCTGGAGTGGGGGCATTTACGAAGAGGGCCGGCGCGGCTGGCTTTACAATCTGGAAGCGAATCAACCGGCGCGGAAAGCATTCAAAAAAGGGGAGTGGAATGCTTTCCGGGTCGAAGCGATCGGTACGCATATACGGGTATGGCTGAATGGTGTTCCAACGACGGATCTCATCGATGATGTAACTGCCAAAGGCTTTATCGCGCTGCAGGTGCATCGCATTGGAGATGAAGCGCTGGCGGGAAAACAGGTGAGGTATCGGAACATCCGCATCCGTACTAAAAATTTATCCGAGGCGCGAATGCCGATCACAAATGAGATTCCACAGGTTAGCTATCTGAACAATCAATTAACCGAGCGGGAAAAAGCGGAGGGCTGGCGGTTGCTTTGGGACGGCAGGACCACCAGTGGCTGGCGGGGCGCAAAGCTGAAACATTTTCCTGAAACGGGATGGACGATTAATGATGGTGTTTTGACAGTCGAGAAGAGTGGGGGAGGGGAGTCGGCCCATGGCGGCGATATTGTCACTAAAGCAAAGTTTGGTGATTTCGAGCTGGAAGTGGATTTCCGAATGACGAAGGGCGCCAATAGCGGCATTAAATATTTTGTAGATACCGGTTTGAATAAAGGTGCAGGTTCTTCCATCGGATGTGAGTTTCAAATCCTCGATGACAATCATCATCCGGATGCCAGGGAAGGGACCAATGGCAATAGAACACTGGCTTCATTGTATGATTTGATTCCGGCCAATGCTAAATATTATGCACCGGATGAATCTACTTCAAAACGCTCCAATGGATATGGCTGGAATCGGGCAAAAATTGTTTCCCGGAGTAATAAAGTCGCGCATTATCTCAACGGCATCAAAGTTGTCGAATACGAACGGGGCACCCAGGTGTGGAGAGCATTGGTGGCTCGAAGCAAATACGTGGTCTGGCCATCATTTGGGGAGCTCGCAGAGGGACATATTTTGTTGCAGGACGATGGTGATGAAGTTTCATTCCGGAATATCAAAATTAAGACAGGCCAATGACGGATGCTCATTTTCGGTATTTTATCAATGGGTTTAGCGATGGCGAAACTTTACGTTCAGCGGTGAGCGAGGGAAAGCTGAGTGTGGCAATACTGCAACTATCCAATATTGCTGGGCGGAAAGTGCAACGTCGAAACCGGATAGGAAACCGGCGATATTCTCAATAACAAAAAAGCTGTTGCCAGAAAGCACCGCTCCTGCGAAGCATGCCGGGAACCAAAGATCTAAACTGCCAATCAAACAGATAAACGAACAACGAACAACGATCATTCCCCATCTGTAAATACCCTGATCCCGGTATTTACAGTTCATATCGAAATCCCTAGCTTACAAACATACATTGCTGAACAATAGGAGGAATAATATGAACCGCCAATTACTGAAAGTGTTTCTGCTCGCTGCGAGTTTTTTAGTCTTACCTTTACAGGCTCAGGTAAATGAACAAAAAATATTGCCGCATGATGGCGGGCTGTTTGGGCTTTACGGGCAAGCTGCATCTGTATCTGGCGATTTGCTGGTTGTTGGAGGAGGACCGGGTTTTCTGAAATTTGCTTCTGTCTATGTCTACAATAATACCGCAAATGGCTGGGCGCAGCAGGCAAAAATAACCCCAAGTGACAGTGCTACTTACGGACAAGCATTTGGAAAGTCCGTGGCAATACATAACAACCATCTGATCGTCGGCGCACCGGTTGATGCCGAGATGGTAAATAACAGCGGGGCTGCCTATGTTTACGAGCAAGACCAGGGGAGTGGCGACTGGATTTTTGCTTCCAAGCTATTTGCCAACGATCCCGGTGGTGGCGATGATTATGGATTGACCGTCGATATCCATGGCGATTTTGCAATTGTCGGCGCGCCAAATAATAATATCGGCACTAATCTCGATCAGGGATCGGCCTATATTTACGAGCGGGAAGACGCTACCGGCAGCTGGATTTTCCGGCAACAACTGCTCGCCAGCGATGGTACTGCCAATCATGAATACGGCTGGTCGGTTTCGATTTTTGGAGATTATGCCGCCGTCGGTGCCTGGCTCGCGGATAGTTTGGAAGGGGCCGTATATATCTATAAACGCGAAAGCAGCGGCTGGGAAGAGAAACAGCGGATCACCCCGAGTGATAAGGAATACGGGGTGCCGTTTGCTTCTTTTGGCGCGGCGGTTTCCCTGGATGCAAACCGCTTATTAGTGGGTGCCTGGGGAATGGCTCTTACCGGTGCAGCTTACGTCTTTCGTCGCGATAATGAGCAATGGGTTGAGGAGGAAAGACTGCTGACAGACGACAGTCAAAACAGCGATTTCTATGGATGGAGCGTTGCCTTATCGGGAGATCAGGCCCTGGTTGGTGCAATGGCCTCAGATGATGTTTCCGGCGGCGACAATGGATCGGCATATGTTTTTGTCCGCAATGGGAATAGCTGGATGCAAACCGACAAGCTCATCTCCTTTGACGCCACTTCCGGGGATCAGTTCGGCTATTCTCTTGGGCTTGATAATGGTGTCGCATTGGTCGGCGCGCCCGCGCAGGAAGAAAATGGGGAGGCTGCCGGTGCCGCCTATGTCTATGATGGATTTGGTATGGTTGGTATTGGAGGCTTATCCGATGCTGTCCCCGGATATTTTGCCCTGGCGCAGAATTATCCAAATCCGTTTAACCCGTCGACAATGATTCCTTTTTCTCTGGCATCTGCAGGTGAGGTAGAGTTAACCATTTTTAATCAACTGGGGGAAACTGTCAAGACGTTGGTTTTGGGAAACCGTTCTGCCGGCGATTATCAGGTTACCTGGCGCGGGTATAATAATCAGGGGCAGCAAGTTTCCAGTGGGATTTACTTCTATCGTTTGCGCGTGGATGGATTCCAACAAACCCGGAAGTTGATTTATCTCCGATAGTGAGCTGTTAGCAGTCAACTAATAAAAGCGGGGAACAGGCATTCAAACAACCCTGCTCTCCGCTTTTCTCTGGTGAAATAAGATTCTCTGAATTCCCTCCTTTTTCAACTTGCCTGTCAATTAAAAAATGTGTAGTCTCCTCTGCTAGCCTTTTGTCACTAAAAAACACAAACTTTTCGAAATAATAAAGATAATTATAGCAACAGCGATTTTAGCTAACCGTTTAAAATGATTCCTCAAACGAAAGGAGATTGTCGCATGAAATATTTTGCAATCGCCCTCCTCCTCTGTTATCTGATGAGTGGCTGTGCGGCGACAAATTATGAGGTCAAAGAAGCCTCTGCGGAAGTTCAAACAGCCCTGGAAACATTGCGTGATGCGCAGCGGGAGTTCCGCAACATGTATTTGGCCGAACTGGCACACACTCTGGGATTGATAGAAAAAACGATCATCTCGAAAAGAATTACGGCAAAGGTGAATGAACTATCTTCTGCGCAAACAGAGGGCAACTTTATTGAATTGGCGGAAATGCTTAAGAATGAACGGGAAGCCGCCAAAAAGTGGGTGGGAAAGTTAAGGAACGAAAATTTGCAGGCAGAGGACACCGCTGCCGCAGTACTTGCCCGTATTCAGGACAGAGATGTCAAGAGTTTACGTCAACTGGCCGAATTGAATCGCGCGCAGAATAACGCTGTTATGGCCGATTTATTTGCCGGTGAGGCAGAACGCATCCAAGCCGAAGATTGGTCCGAAGATGACGATGCCCTGGCCCTGATAAATTTACGCCTGACCATGATCGATGTGCGGAGCGGACTGAAAGATTTGGATAATTATGTGAAATTTCTCCAGGTAATTCATGGCGATGTTCATGAATGGGTTTCGACCGATGTTGTTGTTCAGGGAAATGAAGTGGCAAATGTTATTGAAAAATATCAGGCCGTATTAAAAGCCGGCGCAACGGAAGGAGAGGGTCAATGAAAGTAATTGCAGGAATACTATTGGTTGCGTTAATGCTTGCAGGGTGTAGCAGTAGTCAGGCCGTGCGGCAGCTTAGCGTTGCGGAAAAACAGGCGTTTGATTCGTTGTCTGTCCGCCTGGATGAAAACCGTCAATATATGGAAACGGCGTTGACAGCTCTAAGCGCGCTTGGCGCTTCCTATACCGAAAGTGCCACAGAACTGGAACAAGCATTGTCAAAAGCAAAGCTGTTGGAGTCGATGCAGTCTACTTTGGCGAATGCATCGGACGAGTTCGTTGAAACCCAGCGGGCAGTGATCCTTTATCATTTATATGAAATGGATTTGGCTGAACAGAAAATGCTCGAATCGCGCGTTGCGGAAAGGGAAACGGCCTGCGCGGAAGTGCTTGATGCCTATAACCGTCTGAATAATCTTATGGCTGGTGCTACAGATAATCTGGAGATAGTGATTCGCTATATGAATCAGCCGAAAAAAGCGCGGATCAAAGAACTAACGGCTAATTTTTTAGGGGAAGTCGTCGCTTTTCGGCAAGATCTGGCCGGGCAGGATAACCCCTTGTTAAACAAGCTGGCAGATGATGTTGCCCGTTACGAGACAAGAGTAAATGTAAGCCGCGCAAGAGCTGAGGCTGCCTTAAACCTGATAAATGCTGTGAAAGGAAATTAATAATGTCTGATAAAAGTACCGATATGATCGTAAAGCTGACGGATGTCGTTAATAAAGCGCGCGGCGTTGTGGAAGGATTGCAGAAGAAAGCGGAACAGGGGGATATTATTTCCGCTAGCGAACGACGTGCTATTGAAGCCGTCGTTAACAGTTCTGTGAATATTATGGGCGATGTTCGCAAGCGTGCGAAAGACCGGCGGGCGCAACGCATTAAGGAATTGGAAGAACTCATTAAAATGAATCAATCTGCCCTGGCAATTAGTGGTCTAACGGTTAAAATGCGCAATAGTATAAAGAGCAAGTTGAATTCCCAGCAATCCGAGTTGTTACGAATTTCTAATAGCGCCGCAATGGATTTCCGGGGAATCCTCAGCGAACGGGATGTAAAAAGTATTGAAAAGATGCTTGAGAATGCTCGTAAAGATGTGCAGTCGAAACAGAAAGCGGCGGCGTTTCTTGGCACTATGCTCCATATCGCCAACACTGCCCATAAGTTTGTCGGGAAGATTTCGCCGGCAGTATAATGATCACCTTCTTTTTTTCCGTAATAAGCGGTTTGAATGGCTGCCTTGCCGGTCGACAAAAATTCTGCCGGCATGGCAGCTAACTTTCATATATAACCTTCTCCCGAAACTCCCTTCCTAAACTTTTTGCCGTGGGAATATTCAGCAGCACATAGGGGATGAATATAATCGTCGAAAGCAAATTAAGCCAATAGATCGGTTGTTGCTGTATGATGCCTCCCTGAACGGCAACCAAAATGGCTGTCAATCCCAGAAATGTGGCGGATTCCAGCGGTATAAATCGTACCAGCCCCGCGAAGCGGAAAATTTTCAGCATGTACAACGGCGCTGCTTCCGTACGAGGAACACTGCTGCGAAGTAATGCGCCGATTTTATTTTCCCGAAAACACTGTTGATATAACCAGACGGTAAGCGGGAAAGCGATTAAGCCTTCGATTAAGTGAACAATACTGACAATATCTACAAACATTAAATTGCTTTCCCCACCCGGCGATGAATAAAGATATAAATACAGAACTACCAGAGCGAAAATTGCCGGGCCAGCGGCCAATGCCAAATGCAATAGCTGCAACGGGCGAATATTCTCTGGCGTTAAAACGGCCTCAAATTCCTGTTGGGTAAGATTTTCAATCATTTGCTAACTCCCCGATAAGAATTATAATTTTCAGGTAATAAAAGATTTACAATGCCCAATTATCCCTCTCAGCAATTCCCGCTTTGATCATAATGCAAAAAATAGAAAAGGTAACAATTTTACCCGAAATAGAAACGTGAGTGTAAGGTTTCTGGCGCTCACTTATTGTAAGTTGCGTTTGTTCTTGACAGAGTAAGCAAACGGGTTAAACGTTGTTCTAATTAACTGTAAAGCCGATTCGCAGCTGGGTTTTATCATCGATCAACAGAAAAGGTATTCAAATGAATGTGCGTCAATTAATAAAAACGATCCAGTCGATCCGTTCAGAAAATTCAATCACCCGGGATCTTTTTTCGGAATTGATCTGGCCGTTGCGGCAATTCGTAATATGTAATAAATCATTGATTGAAACAATCGCAGAATGCCCACCCGGCTGTTCCCGGCAGTACTTGTTAAATGGGCTTGAAGATAATTTCCGGCTGGTTTTGGTGATATGGGGAGCGAGAGCGACGAGTCCGATTCACGATCATGGAAATACTGCCGGCATTGTATTGCCGGTTTTCGGATCGATTAAAGAAGCTAAATATCAAATACTTGGGCAGGAGAAAGGCAGGGCTCGTTTAAGAAAAACAGAGGTCTGTCATTTGAAAGCCGGTGAATTAACAACTATCAATGATGGTAGCCAGCTACATCTGATGATTAATGAATTTCCTGCCTTGGCAGCATCGGTGCATTTGTATCTACCGGCGGTAAATGAATACAATCTTTTTCATCCCGATGATGCGGATCGTTTCCATATTGAAAGACAGGAACAATCTTTTGCTGTGGAGAACGAGTGGCAAATGTTGGAGGAGGCCGCTGAAAAGTTCGCCTTAATTTAAAGGAAAGGAGTTATTGTGAATTATGAAAACATTATCCAATGGAATTTTATCGTAATCTTTGTACTCGGGATAGGGATGGCCGTAAATTCGGTGCATAAAGCGTGGCAGAATCGAAAAAAGATTAAGGGCGGCCATGGGCTGTTTAGTTTAAAATTACGGCTTGCACTTACCTTGCCGATATACATCCTTGTGCTTTTTTCAGTGGCGCGGCCAGACTGGTTCAATTGGGCTGCATTGCCGATACCGATCTGGGGAAGAGCTGCAGGTATCGGAGGTGGATTATGGTTGCTTGCGATCATTTATTGGACATTCAGCACTATCGATCAAAATACTGCAAGAATGATGCTGAGGAGTGATTTTAAAGAATTATTCGTGAATGGGCCTTATCGCTGGATGCGGCATCCGCTCGATCTTTCAGAAGCATTCCTTATTATGGCGCTGGGAGTTATTGCTGCGAACGGTGTGTTGCTGGCAGTAGGGGCGCTGTTACTTGTTTTGGTTTTGACAATTTTAATACCCCGGGAAGATGCTGCTTTGTTAAGCCTGTTTGGCAATGAATATCATAACTATATATGTGCTACGGATGCGACTGCGTTTCAACTGAAATTGCGGCGCTTTCTGATGCAGACTGTTCGAAATAGGCAGCTCCAGCGATAACTACGGAACGATTTTTTTATGCCGAACCATTTTACTGCTTGATTTTGTTTTTACTCCCGGGTATCATCAAGCTTTATGATACCCGGAGAATAATTCGTATGCTTGATCTCTATAGTAATGACCCATTAAGATTGCTTCGCAATTATGTCCTGTTTTTTTCTCTTGCTTTTTGCGTATTGTCGCTGCTGGGGCAAACTGCCCCGGAAATACGCAAAACCGGGAATAATAATTTCCTGGATCAACAGCTGAAATATCCCTTTAAACAGCTGGATATCACCGATATCCCCAGCGGCATTTTGTATGACCGGGTGTTGTCATTCTCGGATATCGCAGCTTATTCACCCGGAATTACGCCTCCGAATCCTGCAACGACAAAAATATGGGAGCAAATACTTTTTGAACTTGCCCATGCTGCAGATGGCCGGATCACTCTACCCGAGCCCGCTCAATTAAAAAAACGCGCTCGTTCGACGATAAAAAACAGGATTATACCCATTGGTCTTTTTGACATCCGGTATGAAAAAATTCTGGAAGACGCTCTACAGAAAAAATTATTAACGATAGTTGAAGGACAGTTCATCGACACCTCCCCGGATAATGATTCTCCCTACGCTTCTCTGCGGGCAATTGCTGCTGCAGCACTCAAACCCGATAGTTACTTCCGTAACATTACATTTGAATTTGATCCTCAGTTTTTCATTAGTAATCATTCTCCCATTCCAGCAACCATTCAAGTCAATTTTGACGATGGCCGTGGATACCGCTCCGTGAACTATGGCAGCCAGGTTACAGTGAACTATGTGTCATCCGGCGAAAAACTGATGTCGCTCAGGTTTGAAAATGGCGGAAAAACTGTAGAAGCAGCCTTTTGGTTTACGGTAAAAAAAGCCCCGGGCGTTAGTGGGGAGATGAATATGCCGGACATTATCGAAGAAGACCTTGTTGCAAATTACGATTTCCTCGGGACAGCAGCGCTTTATGATGCTTATACATTCCTGGGGGATGGCAATACCGATTTGGATAAGCCCCTGGTTTTTGTAGAAGGCTTCGATTTGAACGACGATATGGATTGGCCGGAGCTTTATGCTCTGATAAATACGGAAGGGCTGGCGGACAGCCTACGAGTAAAAGGCTTTGATCTGATCATCTTAAATTTTGCCGATGCCACCGATTATTTACAGCGGAACAGTTTTGCATTGGTCTCGTTGGTGGAGAATATCAATCAGAACAAGATCGGCGACGAGCCATTGATAATAGCAGGTGCCAGTATGGGAGGGCTAATTGTCCGTTACGGCCTCGCCTGGATGGAAAGCAATGCGATTGACCATCAGGCCCGAATTATGTTGACATTTGATACGCCTCATCAGGGGGCAAATATTCCGCTTGGTGTCCAGTTTATGGCCGCCTTTTTTTCGAATCATGTTGCCAATATTGCTGAATTACTTACCAGGCTTAACTCTCCCGGCGCGCAGCAAATGCTGGTTTATCATCATCTCAATGATCCCGATCCGGGACAGAACGCGCTACGCAACCAATTTTATCAGGATATCGCTGCCCTGGGCAATTATCCATCAGCGAGCGGTTTGAAAAAAATTGCAATTTCCAACGGCAGCGGGGCCGGCCCATCTGGCAATCAGGTTGGCTACCTCGGTGAGGCGATGAATCCCGGTTCGCAAATTATCGACTACAACTATTTTAGTTTCCTGGTAGATGTTCGCGGAAATGTGTGGGCGGTGCCGGATAATTCTCCGCAAATTCGCATCTTTCAGGGATTGGTTGATTTGATTTGGCCGCTACCGGATGATCAGTTCGATGCTTACGCTGTCGCTACATCTCCGTACGATAACGCCCCGGGCGGCACTTCCGCGACCATGGAAGATCTTGCCAGCACCGATACCGGTGGTCTGGGCACGATAAAGACCGATTTCCCCAGGCATTGTTTTATTCCCACCGTCAGCAGTCTGGATTTACAGGATGCAAGCGAGGCGCCGCTGGATTTATTCCACGATCTGAACAACGATCCCGATCTGATGAGTAAAACGCCTTTTGACACCATTTATTTCCCGGCGACTACCAGCAATGAAGAGCACGTCGCGGTAACAATCGCCAATACCGAATTTATGCTCGCTGAAGTGGCACAACCGTATCTGGCGGTGCAATCTAAAATCTTCCTGGAAGGTCCCTACAACCCGGGTAGTGGATTAATGAACACGATTTTGGGTGAGAATGATTTACTTCCCCTTAGTCAGCCGTTTAATCAGGCGCCCTGGTCTTATGCCGGAACGGAGAGGCTCGATAGCCTTCCCGTTGGAATGGTCGATTGGGTATACTTACAGCTACGAAGCGCTACAGACGCCGCACCGGCCGGTGAACGCGCCGCATTATTGATGAATAACGGTCGTATTGTTGATATCGACGGAGGAGAGGTGGTTTTTAAAGAACTCGATCCCGCCGCGTTTTACCTGACGATTTTTCATCGCAACCACTTGGCTGTAATGAGTGCAGCGACAGTCGTATTAAGCAAGGAAAGCACGTTATACAATTTTAGCAC
>JAUIFT010000026.1 GCA_030430345.1 Calditrichia bacterium
GGTCCGGGAGGTGACCGGTATTGAAGCGGTAGAGGCGTCCATCCAGGCAGCGGTACAAAACATGGCTGATAATGATATCACTAACCTCAACTTTATTTCTGGTGACGCGGCCCGTACATTTCGCAAATTACGGAAAGCTGGCGAAAAGTTTGACGGTATCGTTATCGATCCACCCCGGAAAGGTGTGGAAAAATTATTGATTGAAGAAATTAGCCGTGCAGAACCGGAAAATGTTGTATATATTTCCTGCAATCCGAAGACCCTGATCAGGGACCTCGTTCATTTTCAGGAATTGGGATATACTTGCCGGGAAATTTTCCCTTTCGACATGTTTCCACAAACGCATCACGTCGAAGCTATTACCGTGTTGCGCCGGAAGCATTGATCTTTCGTATGATGGATTTATTTCAGCTGCAGGCTTTACTGCATCGTTCTATGGACGTAAATAAATCCTACCCGCTTTTTGCCTGCCAAGATGCAAGCAGGCGCCAAGCGGCAATCCAACATTTAAGTATATCGGCCGGATGCCATATGGTTAAATGATTATTTCAAAACAAATGCTCGACAACTTCCAGGTCTTGCCGATTCTGGCAAGCAGCGGGAGACCTATTTTTTATAATGATTTTTATTAAGCAATTTGGTATCGGGCATTAAAAAAATTAGTCACGGATCAACCCGGATTTAAACCAGAGCTTATTCCTTGATAAGTTATTGTTTTTTATCGTTTTTTAACTGGAATTGTATTTTTTAAAGTGACATCTCCATTCATCCTGAGTCCTTCAACAAGTTCAGAATAAATGGAGGTGTTTTAAAAACAGATACTTACACAGGAATAAGATCTACAGATTTAAAAAGATTTTGGGTCAATTTTTTCGGTGGCCCAATAAAAATGACGGTAATGTTAAACAAATAATGCTCCATACCAATAGAAGTTGTAAATTGAGTTTGCGAAAACCAAGAACAACTTTCTATAAGCAGGAGCATTGATTATGGTATCAAAAATATTGTGTCCATCATGTTACTCTCCAAATTACAAACGAAACGGGTATACACACAATCAAAAACAAAATCATTATTGCAAAGACTGCGGACGGCAATTCATACTCAACCCTGAATGGCAACCGATCAGTGATATGAAGAAAGAATATATTCAAAGATTGCTTTTAGAACGCATTTCCTTACGCGGTATTTGCCGGGTGCTAAGTGTGAGTATTCAATGGTTGCTCCAGTTTATTGTAGATGTGTATGATGAGCTATCTGATGATCTGAACATAAACCTACAACTCATTCAAAAACAGTATGATGTGGAGATCCTTCGGTTTAATGCCCAGGCCGATGAAATGTGGAGTTTTGTCGCCTGTAAATCAAATAAACAATGGATTTGGCTGGCAATGGATGCTAAAAGCCGGCAAATTATTGCCTTTCATGTCGGCGATCGAGGCCGCAACAGTGCCCGGGCATTGTGGGATAAAATTCCGGAACCCTACAAACAAAATGCGACCTTCTATACCGACAATTGGGATGCTTATCTGGATGTAATTCCATCACACCAGCATAAAGTGGTAGATAAACAGTCTGGTAAAACCTCCTATATTGAACGATTTAATTGCACTTTGAGGCAAAGGAATTCCCGGCTGGTGAGGAAAACATTGTCGTTTTCAAAAAAACTGGAGAATCATATCGGTTCAATCAAATATTTTATTTGTCATTATAATGCAGCCTTACAGGTTTAACACTACCAAATTTTCAAATTATTCATGTTAGGGTATTAAACCCGTTTTATCACTTACCCTAATGCGTGTATCTGTGATTTCGATATGCTTTCGAATGCACGTTGTCCTATTTACGTAAGATTGCGTAACAGACAGCGTTTTAGTATTTGGTTTTACTGGGCTTATGATATAATTCTACTTTTTCAGAGCACCTGGGAAAGGGGTGCCGCTTTTGAGTTGACAATCGATCTTGAGGAGGGTCGTGAGTCGGGGTTTTAGGCAGATCAGGATGAATATCTGCTTCATTTTCACACTTTATGAGTGAGGTTAACATGTTGAGGAGAGTAACTTTAGGGTTATTACTAACCCTTATGGGGGTACTGTTTCCTTGCCTGCAGATATTTGGGCAAGAAGACAATATCTGGATCAGTCCCCAGGAAATATATCAATTACCAACCGAAGGGGCGGCCTGGAATTCTTTAAAATCCGAAGCCGATAAATCTACGGGCTCCCCTAACCTTTCTAACCAGAACGATAATACCAATGTACGAGTGATGGCGAAAGCGCTCATGTTTGTCCGAACAGGGACTGAACGTTATCGCCAGGATGTTATCGAAGCTTGTATGGATGCTATTGGCACTGAGTCCGGCGGTCGTACACTTGCGCTTGGGCGGGAACTGATGGCGTATGTTATTGCTGCCGGTTTGGTAGGGTTACCGGCAGAAGAAGATGAAAATTTCCGTGATTGGTTAAGCGATGTGCTCGATAAAAACCTTCAGGGAAAAACTTTGAGATCCACTCACCGGGAGCGTCCGAATAATTGGGGGCGTGTTTGCGGTGCCAGCCGGGCAGCCGTTGCAGTATACCTGGGAAATAATAATGAATTAGCAGAATGCGCTGCAATTTTTCGAGGCTGGTTAGGGGACCGTAATGCCTACAATGACTTCAAATACGGCAGCGACCTGAGCTGGCAGGCTGATCCGGATAAGCCTGTGGGTATCAACCCGTTAGGCGCTTATAAAAATGGACGTTCTATCGATGGCGTTTTACCGGAAGAAATGCGCCGTTCCGGTAGTTTCACCTGGCCGCCGCCTTCCGAAAATTATGTTTATGAAGCGCTGCAAGGGGCAGTTGCTATGGCGGTGATTCTTTCCCGCAATGGCTACCCGGATGTTTGGAACTGGGAAGATAAGGCCTTGTTGCGCGCATTTCACTGGCTCTATTACCAGGCCGATTTTCCTGCTGACGGGGACGACGGCTGGCTGCCTCACCTGATAAATTTTTATTACAACGGAGCAAATTTTTATGCGCCAGTTCCGGCCACACCGGGCAAAAATGCCGGTTGGGCAGACTGGACGCATGGAGAAAGAGATGTTGTTGAACAGGTCTATCTGACCCTGAATACTAGCGGTAACGGCAGTGCTTCTGCGCAGCCATCTGGTGGGATCTACAACATTGGAGAAACGGTGGATTTATCCGCAGACGCTGGCAACGGTTATATCTTCAGCCATTGGAGCGGGGATGCTGGCGGAAATAACAGCTCGACTTCAATCGTTATGAATGAAGATAAAGCGGTAACTGCGCATTTTATACCGGAAGAAAATTACAGCTTAACTGTCCACTCCGATGGTGGAGGAACTGTAACAATTGATCCACCGGGAGGCTTCTACAGTCCGGGCAGCAATATCACCCTAACCGCTGAGCCGTTTCCCGGGTATATTTTTACCGGCTGGCAGAATGATCTTGGTGGCGCTGCCAATCCTGCCAGTCTGGTCATGAATGAAGACAAGATAGTGATTGCTAATTTTGAGGAGCAGGTTGCCGGAAATGGTCCGATTGTTCATTATGAAACTAAAAATGGCGGGGCTTCCGGCACACAAGTTTCAACCGCGGGTAGCCTGGAGAATGTGTCGGGTCATGTCTATTATGCGGCAATTACCATGAAAAAACTGGAAGCAGTAACCAGTGTGTCAGGATTGGGTTTAACCTGGAGAAGGGAAGCAAGCCAATGCGCTGGCAGATTGCAGACTGGCGTTGAAATTTGGTCGGCTTGGGGGGATGGAGGAACAAACGGAAAAGTAACTGCCGAATTTGATGGCAACGTGTCTAATGCGGCGATATCAGTCAGCCGTTATAGCGGCGTCAGTACCTCCAGTCCGCTGGTGGGAATTTTGCAGGGAAATAGCAATGGCCTGAATGGGCAATGCGGCAATGGCACAGATAACAATCAGTATAATTTCACTACTTATAACACCATCGATAGCCTCTTCATTTTTAGTGCAATCGCGCATCGGAACCGCCGTCACAGTCCTGGTCCGGGGTTCACCGAACGTGTACACATGCATCAGGGCGGCGGGGGAAGCACTGCCGGATTGTCTGTAATGGATCGCTGTATATCCGGTACCACAACTGTGAGCGTCAACGGTACTTTCAATAGTTCTGTCGACTGGGCAGTTATCGGATTGTTGTTAAGGCCGGCCAGCAACAGCTTCCAGCCGGAACAGTATACTTTAACAACTATTGAATCCGGCAATGGGGATGTATTGTTAAATCCTGACGGCGGCGTTTATGATGAGGGCACTGCGGTTGAAGTATATGCCGAAGCAAATGTTGGATCCGTATTCGACCATTGGGAAGGCGACTTAAATGGTACTGCCAATCCAGCCGATTTGGTTATGGACAGCGACAAGACGGTGACGGCCGTCTTTACGGATTTACCAGAATATGATCTAAATGTGGAAATTGTCGGCAACGGAAATGTTTCCGCCGATCCCTCAAATGGGCCTTACCTGACCGGTACAACGGTAACGTTAACTGCTACTGCGCAGGAAGGCTATGAATTTAGCGGTTGGAGTGGTGATTTAAGTGGCACATCTAATCAAACCACAATAACAATGGATAGTGACAAATCCGTCACTGCCACTTTTCTGGAAGTGATACAGCCGGAATATAGTCTTGCGGTAAACATTGCCGGGAATGGCACTGTCTCGGTCAATCCGGATCAAAATACTTACCCCGCAGGAACTGAGGTGATATTAACCGCCACGCCGCAGGATGGCTACGAGTTTAGCGGTTGGAGTGGCGATATAAGCGCTACAGCCAATCAGACCGCAATTACGATGGATAGCGATAAGTCCGTGACAGCAACCTTTACCGAAGTGATACCGCCGAGTTATAATTTGACGGTTGAAATTGTTGGCAATGGCATTGTCGATGTAAGTCCAGCTGCTGGCCCTTACCCCGCAGGAACTGAGGTGATATTAACCGCCACGCCGCAGGAAGGCTACGCATTTAGCAGCTGGAGCGGGGATCTGAGCGGTAACGAGAATTCTGCGACAGTAATAATGGATAGTGACAAAACGATAATAGCTACATTTACACTAATTCAGGGACAAACATTCACCCTGACTACATCTGCTACCGGGGCCGGGTCTATAACTTTGGATCCGGAAGGCGGCACTTATAATGAGGGAACGGTTGTTACCCTGACGGCTGAGCCACAAGCAGGTTATGAGTTTAGTGGTTGGGACGGGCACCTATCCGGTAATGCCAATCCCGCGACGCTTATAATGGATAGTGACAAATCTGTGACGGCAACTTTTACGGAGGTGATTCCGGAAGTTTATAATCTGACGGTAGAAACCACTGGCAACGGTACTGTTGATGTGACTCCGGACCTTTCTGTTTATCCGGCCGGAACGACGATAATATTAACTGCTACTGCGCAGGAAGGCTATGAGTTTAGTGGTTGGAACGGAGACTTAAGTGGTAATGCCAATCCGGCCTCATTAGTAATGAACAGTGATAAAATTGTGAATGCTGTGTTCACAGAAATTCCTCCAACGCAATATGATTTGACGGTTCAGATCAGTGGAGAGGGAGAAGTAGTGCTCGATCCGGCAGGCGGTACCTATGATGAAGGAACAGTTGTTACCCTGACAGCAACGCCGGATGAGGGGTATACGTTTCTGCGTTGGGCAGGAGACTTGAGTGGAACATCCAGCACGGCACAGATTACCATGGATGCGCACAAAACCGTAGGCGCCGTTTTTGAACCAATACAGGTCACTAATATAACCCGGGAAGCGGTTCAACTCGGTAGTTCCACGAACTCTTCCAGCGTTAGTACTGGCAGCAACCTTACAGCTGTAGACGAAGATGTTTACTTGGCAACAGTCTCTATGAATAAATATCAAATAGTGTCCAGGGTCGATGGACTTGGCCTGAATTGGGAACTGGTTAAGGAAATATGCTCTGGTAGAAGCAATAGTGGCGTTTCGGTTTGGGTGGGACGCGGAACAGCCAGTCAGAACGGAAGAGTAACTGCCCGTTTGCAATCCCGTGCGGAGAGTGCTGTTATCGCGGTTGTCCGCTACAGCGGTGTTTCTCAGGATTATCCGATTGGTGAGCGCATTGGTGTAAATACGAATGGCATAAACGGTAGCTGCCTGAATGGTGGTGCTACCAGCAGCTTTGAGAATACAATTAATACGCCGGTGGAAAACTGCGTTATTTTTAATGCGGTAGCCGTTCGCCACCGGGTATTGACACCAGGCAACGGATATGAGAAAATTGTAGAATCCTATCATGGTTCGGGCGGCAGTACCACCGGCCTTGCAATTCAGGAACGTTTGATTGAAAATTCCGGAACGGCAACGGTTGATGCGACATTGGATAATATCGTCGATTGGGCCCATGTCGCTCTGGTGCTTATTCCAAACAATTCGCTCGAAGGTGCTACACTGGGCGGAAAAGATATGAATTTGAACAACGATGATAACCTGAGAGTGCTACCGAAAACGATTCAATTACTACAAAATTACCCCAATCCCTTCAACGGGGAAACAACGATCCAGTATGCATTACCGGAACAAATGACTGTTCAGTTGAAAATTTATGATACCGCAGGCAGAGAAGTGCTGACCCTGGTGAATGAGTCCCAGGATGCCGGTATTTATAGTTATCGTTGGCAAGGACAGGCATATAATGGACTTCCGGTGAGCTCCGGCTTTTATTTTATTCGATTGAGTGCGGGTACCTCTCATCAGGTTAAGAAAATGATTTACCAGAAATAAATCGCGAAACGTTTCACCCTCCGGAATGTTTCGTGCTGTAGTGCATGAAAAGACTGTCAATTTTTTGGCAGTCTTTCGTGTTGCAAGATATTATCCACTATTTTATAATTCCCCCTAAAACAATAAAATTTAAGCTTTTCCCGCCTTGATATTTGCATAAAAAAATGGTTTTCAGTAATTTATTTACTGGTAACATGGATTGATCCTGCGAAGCGTTATGGCGATTTAGATGATGCCCAAAAAAATTTGCTCGCCAGGTGATGTAAAGTGTGAGAAATATTCCCCTTTCTGAATTTCTAAACCGGGTCGCTCAATGAGCCAATCACTGAATGAACGTTTCGCGAAAGCCGAGGAGCAAAATCAAGCCCTGGAGAAAAAGGTCGCAGCCTTATCCAGCGAACTGCGCGAAAAAAACAACCTTCTGGAAAACACATTTTCTGAATTGAAACGCATTCAGGATCAGTTAGTGATGCAGGAAAGATTAGCATCGCTAGGCGCACTGACAGCAGGCATTGCTCATGAGATAAAAAACCCGCTGAACTTCGTTAATAACTTCGCTGTTCTCAGCGTCGATCTTGCGAAAGAACTCGAAGAGGAGCTGGCGGACCAGAAGGGCAATCTTGATGAAGAAACCTACACATATATTGCAGATATCCTGAAAGATATTATCTCCAACGCCGCAAAGATCTCTGAACATGGTGCCCGGGCAGACAGTATTGTTAAGGGAATGCTTGCCCATTCCCGGGGGAGCAACGGGGAAATGGAGATGACGGATTTCAACTACCTGGTAGAGGAGTATATAAATCTGGCATATCATGGGATGCGCGCGAAAGAATCCAGTTTTAATGTCAAAATTGAAAAAGACCTTGATGAAACTGTCGGGAAAATCTACTTAAATCCCCAAGCGTTTAGCCGGGTGCTGCTCAATATCGCCAATAATGGATTTTATGCGACGCACTACAAAAACAAACGCGCCGGGAGCGATTATCATCCGGAGATCAGTTTCAGTACGCGCAACCTCGGCGAAAAAGTAGCGCTGAAGATTCGCGACAATGGGCCGGGCATTCCGGAAGAAGTGCGCGCACAGATTTTTAACCCTTTTTTTACGACAAAGCCAACCGGTGATGGCACCGGGCTAGGACTTTCCATCAGCTACGACATCATTACGCAAATGCATGGTGGTGATATTCAGGTGGAAACCGCAGATGGCGAATTTACGGAATTTATTATTACCCTGCCGAAGGAACAACCCGCGCAAGATTAATCCACGAACAACACTAAACGTCTCCTTAAAGAACAACTTCCCGCCCGCTTTCACTGGATTCGTAAACGGCATCAAGAATTTTTTGCACGGTGAGTGCCTGGCTGAGTGTGACGCAAAGGGGTTCTTCATCGAGAATGGCATTGATGAAATTATGAAAGCGGTTTTGATGCGGAAAGGTCAACTCCGCTGCCGGATTTTGGATAATCTGGTATTCTTTATCATTCTCGCCAAAACGATACAACTCGAGGGGATACACGCTCGCACCGCCCTCGGATCCGTACACTTCCAGATTCATACGATCCGGCTCTTTTTGATGCATCGCCCAGCTAACGTTCAGGGTAATCATCGCCCCGTTTTTCAGGCGGATCATCGCGGCGGCAAAATCTTCGACATCAAATTTATGCTCAGCGCGGTCGGACATTCCCCAGCCGCCTTCGCCTATCTTGCGATGACCAAAAGTGCGGTATGTTTGTCCGCTCACCGATACCGGCTGAAAGTTGTCTGTGATGAACAATGCCAAATCGAGCATATGCACCCCGATGTCCAGCAAGGCACCACCGCCGGCTTTATCTTTTTCACAAAACCAGGTGCCAAAACGGGGAATCCCGGCGCGCCGGTAGAGGTCGGATTTTGCGTGATAAATTTCTCCGAGTGTGCCATTGGCTACCAGGGCGCGCACTGTCTGCGCCGCCTCGGAATAGCGAAAATTCATCCCGAGCGTAAACAGTTGCCTACTCCGCTTTACTGCTGCTGCAACTTGTTCGGCTTCTTGTAAATTAATCGCAAATGGTTTATCGAGGATAACGTGCTTGCCGGCATCGAGCGCGGCAATCGCCAACTCGGCGTGAAAGGCATTTGGAACAGCAATGTAGACGGCATCAACATCCTGATCAGCGAATATATCCTCCGGGCGGGTATAGCCCCGCGGAATATCAAACGCCTTTTGTAATTCTTTTAGCCGTTTCTCATTAATATCAAAAGCGGCAGAAATTTCCGCCCGCCCATGGGTCAATATTTCCCGGGAAGCGTGGTGAGCAATCATTCCCGCACCAACCATCCCAATGCGTACGGATTTCATATTTTTTCCTCAAGTTGCTGGGAATAACCATTCTCCCTATAAAGTCTTAATGCCATTAACTCAGTAAGCTGTACGTAATGATGAGTTGCCCGTCTTTTTTCCACTGAATCCATCCCTGCCCTGTCTTCTGAAAACTGCCATTCAGCAATTCTACTTGCATCCATTGCTGCCGGATATTGATTGGGCGCAGAAATTCATAATCTCCGTTAACAGCGCTTGCATGGGATAATGGTTTGATCCGTACCGGATTATCCTGCCGGTTCATCTGCTCTACACTGTTTATATTCAGCAGAAATTCCGGCCAGTATTGCAGGCCGGTTTGCGCTCGATCAAGGTAGGCCGTCTGTCCGGTATATTCATTTACACGAACCTCGATGAAATTCCGGCCAGCGGATATTGCACGAATTAGAAGTATACCATAATCCAGTTTTAGGTGTACGGGCACAAACCAGGGAGGGGCCGAGGAAATATCCGGACCATGTTTCGCTGCTGCAATGACCAGGCTATCGACAGGGGCCGATGATGCATTTTTCTGGTAGGGGTTATTGTAAAAATATATGACCTGCTGGTCGCTGATGTTGGGAGCTGCCATGCCAATGCCCATGGGGAATTTTTGCTGATCGCCGCTGTTGATCGGTGAATGATATGCAACAGTAGAAATTGGCGGAGATGCCGGGGGCGAAACCACTGCTTTCTCCTTCCGGGGGCGAAATTTAAGGTAAAGAATAAGAATGGCAAAAATAACCGCCAAAATTTTTACCAGTAAAATTACCAGCTCTTTTTTGAAGAGGTGGACAATCATAATTGAGGCAATTAGCGCAATGAAAGCAGCTATAAATCCGTAGCCAACAACGATCGCTGCTCCGGCCAATCCCTGGTTTTTCGCCATCCCGGATATACTGGCAAGCGAAGCGGCGCTGAGAAAGAATACCAGCATGGAAAGTATGTAAAGCAATAAACTGGAGGGCTGGAAAAATTTTTTCATGTGAACCTCTGTTCGGTGTTCAATATTTGTCAATTACTTCATTATTGAAATTGTCATTTAAAGTTTGGTTTACTCTTCGTTTGTTATGGTTGCGGCCGTCCGCCTCTTTTCGCAGCGCGTTTGCGGGCTAACTCCTGTAAATCGACGGCCGGGTCGTTCTCATCAACAATTTCTGTACCGAGCATGGTTTCCAGTAAATCTTCCAGTGTTACCAGGCCATCCACGCCTTCATATTCATCGGTAACAATTGCCAGATGTTTTCGGTGCTTGAGAAAATTTAACAAGACATTGAGGCAGTTGGTTGTATCCGGGACAAAAGTGATCGGGTTGAGAAAGTCTTTTAATGATTTGTCGCTCTGCTCCTGATTGCGGGCGGATTGAATTTCCTGGGCAAGTACATACCCGATAATATTTTCCTTATCATGTTCGTATACCGGCACCCGGGAAAATCCCTGACCATCGACGGCATTAGCGGCTTCTTCTATAGATAGGCTGGCATTCAGAGAAAATATTACAATTCGCGGGGTCATGATTTCCCGAACCTTGCGCTCATCCAGGCTGATCAGATTATGAACGATATTCCCCTCTTCTTTGGAAATTTCTCCCTCGCGGGTGCCGAGGCGGACCATGGCAAGAATTTCATCTTCTGTAACGGACTGCGACTTTTGCCCCCGGGTGAGTAAGATCGTAAATTTTTCCGTTATGAAAATGAGCGGGCGCAGGAAGAATTTCATAATCCGCAACGGCCTGACGATACTTGGCCAGTAACGCCGCCAATGAACGGCACCAATGGTCTTCGGGGCGATTTCCGAGAAAAACAAAATTCCCAGTGTAAATGCAATTGAAAAAGCCGGCACCAGCCCCGCCCCTAATACGTCGAATGCATACATCCCGGCAAGCGTTGCCCCGGCGGTATTGGCAATGGTGTTGAGAATTAATATTGCGGCAATTGGTTGGGAAATATGCAATTTCATGTCTATCAATTGCTTCGCCAGAGTGCTTTTCGGATGTTTTTTGGTAGCGGATTCCAGGGTTCCCATTCGTGAAGAATAGAGCACTGACTCAAACAAAGAGCAGCTTCCGGAAATGAAAAGGGTTATAAAAACGATGACTACTAGGGTTGTCATTCAAAAGCTCCCGATTATATAAAAGGGTAAGCGAGAACAGCCAGCGCACCCGATCCGGCAATTCTCTGTTTATTACTGGTATTATTACAGTTAGCCAATGGCAATGTCTCGTTTTGATACCTTGATTAGTATGACAAAACCTGCCAGCATTTCTACCATAGAAATCAACAAAAGAATAAAAAAAGTTGGCTCGGCAGCGCGTGCGGATATGAGCAACTGAACCAAAAATGCGACAAACACCAACACGGAGAGCATTTGTTCTATCATAGCAGCGTCGGAAGCGTTAGTGGATTTAAATAATTCAATTAGTAGAATGATCAGTGCGAAGGCGATAAAAATATGGCCGTAGGTTAAGGTCAGCACTGCCTTCGAGGGCATGGTGAAAGTGAACATCGTTGTGGACCAGAATGATAGTCCCGCAGCACCTTTGGTCATCCCTAAAAAATTATAAAGCACCAATACAATACCCATTAACGGGATGGAGCGAATTAATTTGAACATGAAAACCTCGCAGATCTTGTTAGTTATGAGTTATTAGAAAATCCCTCGCCCAATTGACAAAATGCCAATCCCGAAAAGATACCGCGCGGAAATGAAGGGAACAAATGTTTGTTGGAAAAATGGGAACGTTCACCGTTGTTCGTTGATCGATATTCGGTGTAGCGGAAATTCATGAATTTCC